>DASXRA010000465.1:0-14689 GCA_036506855.1 Jatrophihabitantaceae bacterium | reverse complement strand
CAGCTGGGCGAAGAGGGTCGGTAACAGCCCGATCATCAGTCACGTGTTGCGACGATGACTGGAATCCGCCCCCTGCGCGGCCGGTGGTAATGGCCCGCTAATGGCCCGTCTGCGCTCGCCGGTAGCTGATGAGTTCGCGGGCGCGGAGAACGACGTAGGTCGCGAGTGTGGCGAGGAACATCATCCCGAGCGTGTAGTCGATCCAGCGCAGCCAGGTGGGGTAGTACAGGTCGAAGAAGCCGCGAGGCGCGTCCACGAGCAGGGTGCCGATGAGGGTCCATGCGACGAGTCCCCGAGCCAGCTCGGTCCATTTGCCTCGTGGTGGCTGCATGGCCGGAGTGTGCCACCCGAATTGATCTCTGCGTATGAGGATCACTGCTCGGTCCGTTAATGGCCCGTCTGCGCTCGCCGGTGGCTGAGCACTTCCTGGCCGCGCAGGACCATGTATGCCACGAGCAGGACCAGGACAAGGGTCGTTAGCGCGTAGTCGATCCAAAGTAGCCACATCGGATAGTGCAGATCGAAGGCGCGGCGTGCCCAGTCAATGCCGGTGGCCGGAATGAAGGCCAGCACAAGGCACGCCCAAACGAAGTCAGTGCGTCGGCCGCGTGGTGGTTGCACGAGTTCAGCATTGCACTGATCTTGATCTGTCCGCAGGAGCCGAAGGTCTCGCATGTCTGCTGCCGTCTCACGGCGAACAACAGCCGTTCATCGGTCCGCGCCGATGGAGATGGCGGCGTGGCTGCCCGCGGAGCAGCTGCGCAAGCCGGGCTGGATCAGCGCGGAGCGGCTTCGGCGCCGTGAGTTGCCGGAGGACCGGGTCCAGTGGCCGCAGCCGGTTCCCGGGTGGCCGGGCTGGTACATCGGTGCGTGGCCGAGTGGGTCGGTGCCGCTGCCGCCTGATGTGGAGATCGACAAAGGGCCGGCCTGGCGTCGCTGATCGCTACGTAGCCGGCGGCCGGTGTCATCCTGGAGACGTGGACGTGTCGGCCGAGGCGGTCGCGAAGGTGCCGGGTGAGAATCTGCGGGTGTCCCGGGCCGACTTCGGTGGGCTGTGGACCGTGGCGGAGCAGCTCGGCAGACTGCCGGCCGGCGGCGCGGATGACGACTATGTCGTGGGGGTCATTTGGACGTGTCGTTGGCTCGCACGTCAGCCGGTGTGTCGCGGATCATCGGGCGGTGGGAGATGCCGGACGCGCCGTTGACGCGGCGGCATCGCGCTGCGATGCCGGAGACGATCGACGCTGAGTACATCGCGGCTGCCACGGCACGTCCGTTCGAGCGGAGCTGGCGCGTGGGGTGATGGCGACGTTGGAGTGGACTTGGCACGGGTCGCGCCGGCCGCCGCTGGACATGTCCGCTGCGGCGGCCGGCTGACCCCCGTTCAGGACGGTTCCCCTAGAGCGTTCGGTCCAGTCCGCGATCATGGTCGTCCGTCGTGGCGGCATTCTTGTCGTCGTGGTGCCAGCGGGTGAGTTGTTGCTGTCGGGTTTCGTCGGCGTCGCGTCGTCGCTCGTCGGCTGTGCGGGCTTCGAGTTCGGCGATGGCACGCTGCGCGCGGCCGATGGTGTCGGCGGTCTCGTCCGGGGTGGGGACCCGGGTCTAGTCGTCCTCTGCGCGGGGTTCACGCTTCGGTTCGGCGGTAGCGATTTCGCGTATGTCGACGTGGTTGGTTTCGGCCGCGTCGCGGGAGGGTTCGGGTTCGACCGCGGCCTGGTCGGCGGCGCGGGCCTCGACCAGGTCGGCGAGGTCGTGCTCGTCGGTGATCTGCCGGCGCTGGTCGTCGGCGGCTTGCTCGGCCCGGTGCACATCGAGCCATTCCTCGGCCGTGGCGTCGCGCTCGTCGGCGTCAGCGTTGATGCCACGGGCTGCCAGTTCGGTGCGGGCGCGTTGTTCGGCAGCGCGGGTGTTCGCGGTGTGCAGGTACCAGCGGGCGCGGATCTCGTCGGCCCTGTCGAGCTGCGCGGCCTGTCGGTCGAGCACGTCAGCGAGCGCTCGCGATTCGGCGGCCTGTCGTTGCAGGTGCTCGCGCCGCGTGGTGTCTTGTTCTTGCTCGGCTTCGGCTTGCCGCAGTTGCGCGTGGGCGTGGTGGCGTTGGGCGGACTGGAGGGTGCCGGACAATTCGTTGGCGACGTAGTTCGGGGCCCAGGCTTCCTCGCGTTGGTAGGCGCGCACGCGGGCGCGTAGTTGCCCGTCGCTCATTTCAGCTTCGGCGCGGGTGGCCTCGTCGCGGTCCAGAGCTCGCCAGGCGGCGCGCCATGACGCGTAGGTCTCGACCTGGCCTTGTTTTGGTGGCGCGCCGGGCAGCGCCTGGTCGGGGTGATCGTGGCCGGTCAGTTCTCGGTGTGCGGCCACCGCGCCCGCGCGGCGAACCCACTCGCGGCGGTCCTCGCGATCCTCGGGGACAGGGCCAAGTTCCTCGATCGCCCACGGTGGCCGGTGCTCGGTGACGCGCTCGCCCAGTTCCTCGCGCCGGGCGTCGGCTTGGTCAGCCAGGTTGGCGAGGTGGTGCTGCCATGCGGGGTTGTCGACTTTGGGTACCCAGTCGGTGTAGCTGTCACCGGCCGGGTGCAGGTCAATGCTGGTGATGATGCGGTGGTGGATGGTTGAGGCGAGGCTGCGCGCATCGCCGAGGTCGCGGCTGGTGACCGCGGTGCGGAGAACGGCGTCGGGGTCGTGGCCTGCGATCTCGGCCTGTCGGAGCACGCGGGCGAGGCTGACGCTGCCGTGGTCGGCGGCGATCGCTGAGCGCTGCGCCGGGGTTAGGACGCCGTCGTGGGTGAGCCGGTCGAGCATGGCCGCGGTGCGCCCGGCGGTCGCGAGTTCGGCGGCGTCGGTGAACAGTTCGGCGATCGAGCGCAGGGAGCGAGCTTCGGCTTGGTCGTCCTCGGCCTCGACTATGGCGGCCAGTCCGGGCTCGGCGCGTTCGGCGCTGGCGGCGAGCACGCCGAGCGGGTCGCGGCGCGGGGTTTCGTTGACCGTGCCGGGCGGTGCGTCCTCGGCCACGGATTGGGTGGCGACGAAGCCGGTGTTGCATTTCCGGCCGCGGGTCACGGCCACGTAGTAGGCGGACAGCGGTGTGCGCGGGGTGGCGACGGTCTGGGTGGTGTCGACCGTCAAGCCTTCGGCGGCGTTTACGGTCGATGCGTAACTGAGCGCGAGATCGGCGCGGACGTAGGACGCGGGCAGGGTGATGAGTTCGCCGAGCTGCTCATCGTCCGGGCGGCGCTCCCGGCAGCGGCGCAGCTCGCCGTAGAACTGCTCGACGTCTCCGTCGACTTCCGGACCAGGGTCGTCAGCGGCAGATCACCGAGCGCCGGGCGGAGGTAGAGCCGGATCAGGCTCTCGTAGCTCTTGCGCGTGTTCTCGTCGATGTCGTGCTGTGGCAGCCACCGATCCAGCAAATAGCCGAGCGAGGCATTGGTTCGGGACGCCCGAAAGGTGTCGGCTTCGCCGAGCAGTTTCGTGCGGAGCTTCTCGGCCTCCTTCACGGTCGGCGCAGTGCCCTGCAGCCTGAGCCGTTCCCCCGTCACCGGATCGGTTCCCGCCGAAACGCGCACCTGATAGCCGGCGCGGTGCTTTCGGATCGTCCCGCGACTCCGCTTCGTGGTCTTCTGGGCGCTTTCCACGGACGTACCGTAACTCGACTTGGGGCCCAAATTGGGGCCCGCGCGCGTCGGCGCGGCGCCCCGGACCGCTACAACCCCCGGAAATACTGGTGGAGCTGAGGGGACTCGAACCCCTGACCCCCACACTGCCAGTGTGGTGCGCTACCAGCTGCGCCACAGCCCCAAGCCCGGCCCGTCAGGACCGAAGCGTCATCGTACACATGTCGCGAGGCCCGTCCCGAATCGCTGTGACGGGCGGTTGGTGGCACAGTGAAGCCGCTGCGGGGTGAGGTCCAGGGGGGTCGAGAACGCGGTTCACGCCACGCCGAGACCCCGGAATGCCGGTAATACCTGGGCTTCGCTCATACTGGAGGCTGGTACATACCAACGATCAAGGGAGATGTTCGTGAACCGCAAGGAACTGGTGGCGGCCGTAGCCGATGAGGCATCGCTCGAGCAGAAGACCGTCGACGCCGTCCTGCGCGCCCTGCAGTCGACACTGGAGGGTGCGGCTACGAAGGGCGAGAAGGTCAGCGTCCCAGGCTTCTTCGCGCTGTCCGTCGGTCACAGTGCCGCACGCGAAGGCCGCAACCCGGCCACCGGGGCGACCATCACCATCCCAGCACGCAACACGGTGAAGTTCGCGGCCGGCAGCGCACTCAAGGAAGCCGCCAACAAGTAGACCCACGCGACGGGCCGGTCGAGCTGCTCCAGGCAGCTGGGCCGGCCCGTCGGTGTGTGGTGGCCCCGCTAGGGCGTCGGTGAACCGGACGCGGTCGCCGAAGAACCAGGCGACGAACTGGGCGACGAGCTCGCCGACGGCGTGGGCGACGGCGCCTTGGCAGCGGCTGCTGCAATCGCAGCGTCGATTGACACCTTGGTTGGGTTGTCGACGGTCTTGCCGTTGACCTTCACCGTCGGAGTGCCGAACACCCCGTGCTTGGTGGCGTTGTCGGTGATCGCCTCGACCATGAACCGGTGCTGCTCGCTCTGCACGCACGTCTGGTACGTGGTGAGCTGGTCGCCCTTGATGCCGGCCTGCTTGCCATAGTCGACGAGCTGGATGTCGGTGCGACCGCTGCTGTTCTCCGCCGGCTGCACCTGCTCACCCTTGCTGTCCTTGCCGAAGAGCACCGCGTGCAGCTTCGCGAAAGTGTCGACATTGACGTCGGACGCGCATATCGACGCGTTCGCCGCTCGCGTCGAGTAGCGGTTGCCGTTCGAGGCACTGTCGAGAAAAGACATCACGTGGTAGCGCACCTGGATCGTGCCGGCCTTGATCTGGTCGGCGAGATCGGTACCGACTTGCTGCTCGAGCCGCTCGCAGTTCGGGCACTGGAAGTCCTCGAACATGTCGACGGTGACCGGCGCGGCCTTGCCGACGACGACGCCGTTGGTCGCGCTGGCGTTGGTTGCGCTGGCGTCACCCTGGATCTTGGCGCGGTTCGCCTGGACGCCGATGCCGATGACGGCGATCAGGGCAACCACGAGCGCGAGCGAGCCCGTGAGATACCGGGTGCGCACCTGGGCGTCCTTGCGGCGCGACTCCAGCAGCGCGTTGTACTTGCGCTGCCCGTGCTCGGTACGCATCCGCTTCGGCGACGGCGGCTCGACGTAGTCGTTGCGGGCGAGGAACTCGTCCACCGAGAATCGGGAGCCCGGCCACAGGATCAGGTAGACCGCGAGCACGAGCAGGCCGACGTCGCGCAGGATGTCGAGCGTGTAGTGCGTCGGACCGGTGGTGACCCCGCCGCCGCCGAAGCAGCCACAGGTGATCTTCAGACCTCGCGCGCTCGCCTGCACGACGCCGATCAGGAACATGAGCATCAGCGGTGCTGACAAGATCGCGGCCGCACGAGTGATCACGCCGGCCACGAGAAGCACGCCGAGGCAGACCTCGAACACCGGCAACCCGTAGGCGAGCGCCTTGGACAGCCACTCCGGCGATGCGTCATACGCCCGGACGGCCTGCAGGAACGCCCGCGGGTCCGACAGCTTGGAGATGCCTGCATACAGCCAGACACCACCGAGACCGAGCCGAACGACAGTGCCGAGCCAGGGTCGGATCGAGCTCCAGTTCACGGACGAGACTCCTTGGGCGTGCTACTCGGCGACGAGTTGCAAGTCGTGGCTGATCTGATCTGACTCGTTGTCGCTTTGTAGGTACTTGACGTGTGCGTAGTCGTCTGCACCGTAGAGCACGACGTCAGCGGCGTGTAATTGGCCGTCGTCCTCGGCGAGTTGGACGTGCGCGGACGCCTGCGCGGCATCGATCTGGGCCTGGCTGCCGGTCAGGCCGACGAACGGTCTGGGCAGCCCCGGGTCGAAGTGCCGCAGCCACGCCGCGATGACCGGCCCGGTGTCGTGCTTGACGTCGGTGGTCACGAAAACCACGTACGTGGCCTGACGGATCTTGGCGGGCACGGCCTGCAACGCCTGGGCGACGTCGGCCATGGTCGTGGGGCACACGTCCGGGCATCGGGTGTAGCCGAAATACAGGAGCGTGGGACGGCCCGCGGTCTGGCTGAACGAGAACGGCTTGCCGTCGGTGTCGGTGAGTGTGAAGGAAGGGCGCGGCTGCGGCGGCACCAACCCGAACCCCTGGTAGCGGCCGACCTTCGGGTTGTCGTTCAGCTCGGAGCGCCTGGGCGAGCCGGAACCGGACGAGCATGCGGCGAGGATCGTCAACGCCAGCGCGCCGAGGCAGATGCGGCGGATCACTTCGTCGGCACCGCCGTCGGGGCAGGAGCGCCGATCGCGATCACCCTCGCCGACACGATCACCGGGCCGGCCTTGGCGAAGTCCAGTTCGATGTCGACGGTCTGGCCCGGCTTGAGCGTCCCGTAGATGCGCTCGATCATGACGTGACCCTTACCGGGCGAGAGTGTGACGCTGCTGTGCGCAGGTATGCGCAGCCCGCCGGGTGTCACGGTCATAGAACCGTTGGCATGCAGCTCCGCGTCCGCTCCGGCTCCGGTGCTCACCTTGGTGAGCGTGTCGTCCGCGGCGGTCGTGTTGTAGACGGTGAAGTAGGCGGCGGCCACCTCGGGCGAAGCGGGCTCGCGGATGTACGCGCCGCTGACGACGATCGGATCGGACGCGACGCTGTCGGGGCCGGCCGCGGCCAGGGGCACCGCGCCGCGGATGAGCCCCGCGAAGCCGGCCAGCCCGGCCAGGGCCGCCGCCACGGCGGACAGCCTCGCTCGCGTCACGGCGACACCCGCCCGCGCAGGATGGTCACGGCGCCGGATGCCACGGCCACGGCGAGCGCGACACTGCCCAGGATCACGGCACCAGTCTGACTGCTGCTCGCGGAGCTCTTCGCGACCGGGGCGGTCGATGACGCCGGGGCAGTCGATGCCGTAGGGGCGGTCGGGGCAGCCGCGGCGAGGTCGAGGCTCGGCGCGGGATGTTCCGGCTCGGCCGTGCTGCCGGGCGCCGGCACCTCCGTCCAGGACGTCCGCGCCCCGTCGCTGTACATCTGCACGGCCTTGAACGTGAGTTGCGGCGCGTCCGGCAGCTGGCCGGCCATGACGACGAACTCGCCGAACTCACCGGGCTTGACGCCGCCTGCGGTCGCCGTCCAGTCGATCTCGGCGACCGCCTCGGTGATGTCGCCGTCGTCGGTGCTGATTGGTTTGGCGAGCTTGACGGTCTTCTCCGTGTGCGTCCAGCCAGGTAGCGGCCGCACGAGCACGCCGGCGATCGGTGTGTCGGTGGGCAGCCGCACCTGCAGGCCGGTCATCGAGGCAGTGTCGCTCTCGGTCGGCACGCGGAACATGATCACCGCGTCGGAGCCGCCACGGGCCGCGCCCGGCGCGCTGACGGTGACGTGCGCGAACGCGGGTGCGGCGAGCGCGAGCATGGCGACGAACATCGCCGACACGGCAACGGCGAGACGCATGATTCCCTTTCAGTAGAGGCGGATCTTGGCGTCGGCGACGACGGCGTCGAACTCCGACGTGGTGACGGTGAGCGTGATCGTCCAGCGCCCGGCACTCGGCAGGACGACGCCGGACGCGCTGTACGTGGCCCCGTCGGTCGTGGTGAGCGGCACCGTGATCGGCCCGAGCTGCTTCGCCGGCAGGGCGGCCGTGGCGGTCAGCTTCTGCGCCCGCGCGCCCGGCGAGAGGCCGACGGTCACCGACACCGGCCCGTGCCGTCCCGGGTCGAGGGTGACCGTGGCGCTGCGTCCGCCGCCGAGCGCCACGGTGGACGACCTGGCTTCGGCCCGGGTGGCTGCGAGCGCCGCGCGTCCGGGCGGCTCGGCGACGAGCACCGCGGTCACGCCGAGGACCACCACGGCGATGACCGCCTCGGCCAGCACGGAGCGCCGCACCGGCCCGAGATCCGGCTCGTCGTCGATCACCGGCAGGTCGTCCGTCATCGCGTACGCGACCGGGCGGACGTAGTGACGCTGCACCGCGACCCGCGACAGGTTGCCGAGCGCCAGCAGGCCCGCGAACAGAGCGACCTTGATCAGGACGTACTGCCCGTAGCGGGTTGTCGTGATCGCATCGACGGCACCGATGCCGAGCCAGGCCTGGTACGTGCCGGTGACCGCCAGCACGGCGATGGCGCAGAACGCGACGCGCGAGACCACCGGCAGCACGCGTCGCAACTCGGCCGGCTCCCGTCGCGGCAGCACGGCGAAGAGCAGGTACGCCAGCCCGCCGACCCACACAGCCATCGCGGCGAGATGCGCGGAGTCGCTGGTGATCGCCAGCCAATGCGGATCCTGTGCCTGGGCATGGCCGCTGACGCCGTACGTGACGGCCACGCCGACCGCGAGCGTCCCGGTGACGCGCTCGGCGATCCGGCTGCGCCGCAGCTCGCGTAGCTGCATGTCGAGCGCGACGGCGATCGCGGCGAGAAGCAGCAGCCGGTCGGAGTGCGCCGTGCCATAGGTCGTGTGCAGCGTCGCGTCGAGCAGCGACCAGTTCGTGACGTCACCGAGACCGGCACCTGCGACGTACGGGCCCTGGACGAGCAGCTCGGCCATGGCCGCCACCACGGCGGCCAGCCAGCCGGCCCAGACGAGTCGCCGCGCGCGCACGTCGTCGCGTCCCTCGGGCCAGACGGTCAACAGCAGCCATCCGCCACCGAGCAGAGCCATGCCGGCGAACCCGAGCCAGCGCACGACGTCGAAGGCCACGCTCGTCGCACCGTCCACTGTGGACAGTGAGCCTGTCGCGGCGGCCAGCGCGCCGTTGCCTACGACGAAGCGGATCGATCCCGCGACGGGATGCCCGTCGTCGGAGACGATGCGGTAGCTCGCGGTGTACGTGCCGTCGCCGAGCCCCGACTTGAGGGGCACCGAGACCTTGGCGCCGTTCGGATGAGCGACCCGCCCGGTGTCGACGCGCCGGCCGACCTGGTCGACGACACGCAGGTAACCCGCACTGTTCACGGTCACCGCCTCGTCGAACGTGACACTCACTGCCGAGGGGGCGGTCTTGAGGCGCGAACCGTCGACCGGGTCGGACGCCACCAGGGTCGCGTGCGCCAGCGCCGACGGAGCCGTCGCCAGCGTTACCCCGAACAGTCCGGCAACCAGTAGGAAGAGCGCGACGATCCGCCTCACGCGACGCCCCGCAGCCCGGGACCCTGCTCGCGGTCAGGCGCATCGTCGACGACAGCCGCTGGCAGGTCCGGCGGGAGGGCACGCTCGGCGCGGGCCAGGGCGTACACCAGAGCGAGCCCGGCGACGATGCCCAGGTGCGTGGCGAGGCGCCCGGCCGCGACCTCGCCGCTCGCGATGTCGCGGACGCTCAGCGCCGCGAGCACGCCGACGAACACCCCCAGCGGGGCGAGCACGCCACTCGCGCGCCTCGGCCGCAACGCCGTCGCGACGAATGCGGCGCCGAGCGCCACGTTCCAGGCCGCCGTCTCGTGTGCGGCATGCGTCGACATCGCCATGTCGATGCTGCCGCCGAACAACGACGGCAACGCCAGACCGAGCTGCCCGAGGCCGACCACGACGAGGGCAACCCGTAGCCAGCGCCGCCCACGCAGCACGCGCCGGATCGGCAGCACGGCGTCGTCGAGGATCGGATCGACCAGATCGGGCGTATCGGCCGTGCCGACACGGGTGTGGCGGGTCAGCCGGGTTGCCGCTTCGATCCATCGGGCACAATCGGCGCAGGTCGCGAGGTGATGGTCGAGCACCGAGGCCGACATGCCGATCGGCTCGCCGTCGAGCCGGGCGGACGCGGCTTCGCGGAATCGGTCGCACTTCACGACGAGGTAGTCGGTTCCACGGGCGGATTGGTTCCCGGCGCGATCCGGTTCACAGGAAAGGGCATGCCATGGCGGACGCGATCACCGAGGCAGCGCTGCGTGCGCGCTCCGGCGACGCGGCCGCGGCCCGGGCGTTCGTGAGTGCGACCCAGACGGACGTGTGGCGGCTGTGCGCACACTTGTCCGCGCGCTCGTCCGCCGACGACCTGACCCAGGAGACATACGCGCGCGCGTTCGCGTCCCTGCATCGATTCGCCGGACGTTCATCGGCGCGGACCTGGCTGCTGTCCATCGCCCGCCGGGTGTGCGCCGACGCAGTGCGCGAGGCCGTCCGCTCCCGCTCGTCGCAAGCCAGGCCGGGGGTCGCCCCCGATCCGGCCGAATCGGTGACCCTGCGGGCGCTGCTCGACATGCTCGACCGCGACCGGCGCGAGGCGTTCGTGCTCACCCAGCTGGTCGGGCTCTCCTATGCCGAGGCCGCCGACGTGTGCGGCTGCCCGGTCGGCACGATCCGCTCGCGCGTGGCCCGCGCCCGAGGCGATCTGGTAACCGCTTTCGGCGACGGCGCCTCCCGCTCGGCTTCAGGTTGAGGCTGACCGCACTTCACGCGTCACCCGGCGTTCGGCGACGAATGACGCGAACGGGATGGCGCCGGCGATCATCACCAGGCCCAGCCGCAGCAGCGGCCAACGGCGGCGCACGCCGAGGTCGAGCGCGGTCACGAGGTAGACCATGAACAGGAAGCCGTGAGCCGTGCCGATGACGGCGACCGGGCCGCGCATGTCCGCGAGATACTTCAGCGGCACCGCGACGAATACGAGAAGCAGCAGCATGACACCAGTGACGATCGCCAGGACGCGGTAACGGAGCAGCGCGCCGCCCACCCGCATGTCACGTGCCGGGGCGGTGGCGCTCATCAGGCGTCCTCTCGATCATTGTCGGGGCCGCCACGCTCCAGCGCGGCGAGGTACTCGTTGTACGCCGCGAGCTCGGGGTCGGCGGTCTCGGGCGCGTCACTCGGCATGACGTACCGACGGTAGGCGACCGGCTCGTTGGGCACGGGCGCGGGCTCGGCGGCTGCGACGTCGGTCGCACGCCCTCGGGTCGCATCGCGCATCACCCGGACCCACATCGCCAGCGCGAACCCGGTGAACGCCCACCACTGGAAGGCGTACGCGTAGTTCTGGATGTCACCGTGCCGGACGTGCGCCACGTGCCACTGCCACCGCCCGAGCAGCACCATCGTCACGCCGGCCGCGAGCACGACGACGTGCAGCGCCAGCCATCGCGGAGCGAGGAAACGCATGCCACGACCGTACGTCAGCGCACCGCGAACACCAGCAAGCTGGCAGCCCCGGCGATCAGGCAGTACACGCCGAACGGGCGCAGGGAGCGGTTCGCGAAGTAGCGGGTCAGGAACCGTACCGACAGGTACGCGCCGATGCCCGACAGCAGCGAGCCGAACAGGACCTGGCCACGGATACCGTCGCCGAGCGGCCCGCTCAGGTCGCCCAGCTTCAGCGCGCCCGCCGCCAGAATCACCGGCGTCGCGAGCAGGAACGAGAAGCGCGCAGCGTCCTCGCGCGAAAGGCCGCGGAGCAGACCGCCGACCATCGTGATTCCCGATCGGGATATGCCCGGCGCCAGCGCGAGAATCTGCGCCGATCCGACCAGAACTGCCTGCCCGGTAGGCAGTTTCGCCAGCCGCTCATCGGATTGCGGCCCGCTCACCCGCTCGTCCAGGTACTCGGTGTCGAGGTTGCCCTCGCGCCGGCGCAACTGTTCCGCGCCGAGCAGCACGACGCCGTTGACGGCAAGGAAGATCGCCGTCGGCACCGGGCGCGACAGCGTGGTGCGGAACCAGTGTTCGAGCACCAGCCCCGCGACACCGACCGGGATGGTCGCGAGGACGAGCAACCAGGCCAGCCGCTGATCGGTCGTGCGGACCTCGCGGCGGGCGATGCTCGTGACCAGACCCGTGACGATCCGCACCCAGTCACGCCAGAAGTAGACGAGCAGCGCGATCGCGGTCGCGACGTGCAGGCCCACGATGAACGCCAGGTACGGCGACTCCGGCGTTCGGACGTTGAGGTCGCGAGCCCAGGACCCGCCGATCACCGCCGGTAACAGCACGCTGTGCCCGAGGCTCGACACGGGGAACAGCTCAGCCACTCCCTGCATGGCTCCGACGACTCCGGCCTCGAGCCAGCTCAGATGGTGGTGCACGCGTGTCCTTCCCGTCCCTGGCGGGCGCGCAAGGACAATGCGCATCATGGCCGAGCTACCGACCGGCGCGCGAACCCTGGCCTTAGGGACTGCTGAGAGCAGGCCCGCCTGGCTACGTGCCACCGAAGGCGAGCACCGTTGGTGGATCGTCGCGTCGCTGGTGGTGGCCATCGCGGCGCAGTTCTCGCTGCCGAGCCGGTTCGTGCTGCATCCGGCCTACATCGCGCCGTCCGTCGAGGCGGTGCTACTCGTCGTGCTGACGGTCATGCACCCGACCCGCCTGTCGCGGCGCACGCAGCGGCTGCGGATCGCCTCGCAGGTGCTGCTCGCGATCCTGGCGGCCGCCAACACGGTGTCGGTGGTGTTGCTGATTCGCACGATCACCGCCGGCCACCACGTCGCGGCGGTCGATCTGCTGGTCGGCGGCGGCGAGATCTGGCTGACCAACACGATCGTGTTCGCCCTGTGGTTCTGGGAGTACGACCGCGGCGGGCCGGCCGCCCGCGCGCACGGCACCGTTGACATGCCGGACCTGCTGTTCCCGCAACTCACCGACGACCACATGGCGTCGAAGTGGGAGCCGATCTTCCTCGACTACCTGTACGTGTCGTTCACCAATTCGACGGCGTTCTCGCCCACCGACACATTGCCGCTCTCGCGCTGGGCAAAGCTGCTGTTCGCGCTGCAGGCCGCGATCTCGCTGGTGACGGTGGCGCTGATCGCCGCCCGGGCGGTGAACATCCTGCCCGGCGCCTGACCCGGTTTTGGCCGCCCGGGGGGCTATTTGACGCTGGGCGGCCAAAACCGATCGGGTCTACGACCGCACGAGACGAGCGATGGCCGCCGACGCCTCCTTGACCTTGGCGTCAGCCTCGGCACCGCCCTGGTTGATCGCGTCCGCCACGCAGTGCGCGAGATGCTCGTCCAGCATGCCGAGCGCGAACGACTCGAGCGCGCGGGTTGCGGCCGACACCTGGGTGAGCACGTCGATGCAGTACGTGTCGTTCTCGACGAGCCGTTGCAGACCGCGGACCTGTCCTTCGATCCGACGCAACCGCTTGAGCTGGGCGTCCTTCGATTCGTGATAACCCGGAGTCGCCTTCATACCCCGTGAGGGTATCAGCGGATGTGCTGAACGGGGCGTTCGCGCTAAGGGCCCTGACCGGCATCGGGGGGAATCCGGCCAGAGCCGTATTCAGCATGACTCGCAATTGGCCATCGCGCACATGACCCTCACCACGCTCGACGCTGCGCGGCTAGGCGTGCACGCTTGGTGCGCAATTCACGCAGCCAGCGACCGCCGAGGGAAGAGAGCGTCATGACGCGATCCGCCACAGCCCCCAATCGCGTCAAGATCGTCTCGAGCCTCACCAGGAGCGGATCATCACGCGGTCAGAGCGACAGCATCGTCGCGGCGATCAGGATGCGACTGGACGACGCCAACTGGACGGTGGCCCGCCTGCCCATCGTGTATGAGGATCTCGACGGTGGATCAGCAGAGCGTGGGTCATGGGATCCGGTCGCGGAGGCCGCGAATGCCAGACGTGCCGCAGCGGACCCCGAGGTCGTCGCCTACATCGGGACGCTGGATGCCGACGCCGCACCGTTCTCGATCCCGATCCTCAACCAGGCCGGCCCGCTGCTCATGATCTCGCCGTGCAACACGTATCCAGGCCTGACGGTCGCATTTGAGCCCGGCGAGCCCGACGTCCACTACCCGACAGGGACGCGCAATTACGCACGCACGGCGGTTCGCGACGACCGGCAGGGGAAGTTCGCTGCGGCATGGGCGCATGAAGTCGGCGCACGGCAGGCAGTCGTCTTGCACGACGGCGAACCGTACGGCCGAGGCGTGGCGTTGCCATTCGCCGACGCGCTGGCCGCGCTCGACATCAGATTGCCGATTCCACCACTCGAGATCGAGCCCAAGCGCGCTGACTCTCGCGAATTGGCCGCGGCGGTCGCGTCCGTGCAGCCCGACCTCGTCTTCTACGGCGGAATCATCCAGAACGGCGCGGGACCGCTGTGGCGCGCGCTACGCCCGGTGTTGCCTCACGTCACCTTGATGGGCGCCGACGCGCTGTTCGAGCGCGCATTCATCCAGGACGCCGGCGAAGCCTCCGAGCGAACGCTCATCACATTCGCCGGCATAGCGCCCGAGTTGCTCACCGGCTCGGGTGCGCGGTTCGTCAAGCGCTACCAGGAACTGGTGGGCAGCCCGCCCGAAAGCTATGCAGCCTCGGCATACGACGCAGTCGGCGCCGTCCTGGCTGGCATCACGAAAGCAGGCCCTGGCGATCGCGCGGCGATAACCCGTGCCGTGCTGAGCACGCGCGACTTCGACGGCCTGCTCGGCCGGTGGAGCTTCGACGCGAATGGCGATATCGACCTCGATCGCGGGACGCGACTCGTCGTCGCCAGCGGGCACTTCGTCGCGCGCGAGACGGCTCCGCTGGGCGCGTGACCGGAGTCAGGCCAGCCGGTCGAGCACGCGACCGATCGCGGCGAGCCCTCGATCCAGCTCGTCGGCCGACACCGTCAACGCCGGCCGGAAACGCACGCTGGACGCACCGCAGCCCAGCACCAGCACCTGCTCGTCCTCGCGCAGGCCGGTG
>DASXRA010000464.1:0-3463 GCA_036506855.1 Jatrophihabitantaceae bacterium | reverse complement strand
ACGCTGGCCGATTCGACCGTGCGCTGCGCGGGCGGCCACGATTCCGTTCCCCGGGGCGGTCACCTCGGGCTTGAGGACGCCGTCGACCATGCGGGGTCCGCGGCTGGAGAACACGCTGACGTTGTCGTCGCGATCGACACTGCCGACCGCCAGCGCCGAGTCCGCGGCCGCCGGCCCCCCGACGGAGTAGTGATCGGGCCCCTCGTTCCCGGCCGACACCACGAACAGGGCGCCGGACTGCGCTGTCAGCGCATTCACGGCCTGGCTGAGCGGATCGTTGCCGTCCGGGTAGGAGTTGCCGAGGCTCATGTTGACGATGTCGGCGCCCTGGCTGACCGCCCACTGCATCCCGGCCAGGATCCAGGACTCGCGACCGACCCCCTCCGGGATGCCCGGGCCGACGAAGCCGAGTTGCATCACCTTGCCGTTGATGAGCTGCGCGCCGTGGGCCACCCCGACGTACTTGCCGCCGGACGCCGCGCCCGTGCCGGCGATGATCGATGCCACGTGCGTGCCGTGGCCGACCTTGTCGTCGGTGTCCGGCTCCTCGGTGAAGTTCTGCGCGGCGACGACCTGCGTCGCGAGGTCCGGATGCGTGGTGTCGATGCCGGTGTCGAGTACGGCCACCTTCGCCCCGGCGCCGTCGAAGCCTCGTTGCCAGGCGGCGGGAGCGCCGATCTGCGGCGCGCTCTGATCGAGGCTGGCGTGCACCTGGGCGTCCAGCCAGATCTGCGTTGCGCCGGCGGACAGGCTGCGAGCGCCGCTGCCTGCCAGGTCATGCCAGAACCGCGCCGCGGTCGGCTTGGCCACGCCCGCGGCAACGCCTTCGACGCTGGGGATGCTTCGCGACACGTGGGCGCCGCTCGGCTCGGCGCGCTTGGCAAGCGTGGGTGCTCCGTACTCGATGATGACCGGAACCGACGACGTCGAAGTGTCGTCATAGCCCTGCGCAACCAGGCCGGTCACGTCGAAGAGCCGCTCGTCGACACGCCCGCTTGCGATGAGCGGCATGGCCTGGTCAGGGATCACGTAGAGCGCGTCGCCGGCCTGGAAGACGTTGTACGCCGTGGTGCCGGGTGCCGTGTGCAGAACCGCAGCGCTCGGGTGATCGCCGGCCGTGACCTGCACGCGGTCGCCCGTCACCAGCGTGACGTCGTGCGTGGGGCCGCCGGACGACGCGGTCGGTGTCGGGGCGGTGCCCGGCGGCGGTTCGCTGTTGGCGGTCGCCGGGAACGTCGCGATCAGCGTCGCCGCGGCCACGCATGCGAGCCAGGCACGCGCCATGAACTCCTCCAGGGGTCGTTAGCGACGCCTGGACACTAGGGAGGCCCTGACCCGAGGGTCAATCGACACGGGTGGCGAGGATCCGCAGTGACGGGAACCCGCCAGACGAGTCCCGGTGCTGGTCAGCCCGTCGCGGTAACGGTCTCCGGCGGCAGCGTTCCGGACGCGATCGCCGTGGCGACCTCGCTGAGCCGGGACTGAGTGTTGCGCGAGTAGTGGCGAAGCATCTCGAACGCGCGCGCCATGTCGACGTGCGCGAATTCAGCGAGGACGCCCTTGGCCTGCTCGATGGTCACTCGGCTGTTCAGCGCCGTCTGCAGCTGCTCGGCGAGCTGCTCACCCGCGTGGATGGTGCGGTGCTGCAGGATGGCGATCGTTGCGACGTCGGCGAGCGCCTGCGCGATCTGCAGATCGCCTTCGGGCAGTTGCTCGCCGGGCAGCTGGAAGATATTGAGCGCGCCGATCGTGTTCTCACGCAGGCGCAGCGGCAGCGCGTACAGCGGGCCGAAGCCGCGTGAGCGAACCTCGCGGGCGAAGAGCGGCCAGCGTTCGGCCTGTTCCGCGTCGGAGTCGGCACGCAGCGGCTGGCCGGAGCGGTAGCAGTCGACGCACGGCCCTTGGTCGTATTGCAGTTCGAACAGTTCCATCAGCCGCGTCTGCTCGGACGACGCCGCCATCACCCGTAGCTGCCCACGCTGGTCGGTCAGCATCAGCCCTGCCGCGCCGGCGTCGAGGAGATCGACGCAGCTGCTGACGAGTGCGTCGAGCATCTCGACGACATCGAAGCCGGTGACCAGGCTGTCGGCCAGCCGTACGAACATTCGCCCGAGCCGGAGCTCTCGGCTCGTATTCACATCACTCATAGTGAACCGCCCGACTGTGCGCTCATTGTCATTGTCTCTCCAACAACAGTGTTCCGGCGACGACCTCTCGGGCAATTTCGCTCACCGGACGACCTTGCGCGAAGGCATAGGCTCGCAGCCGGGCCAGCGCGACCTCGATCGACACGCCCAGCTGGACCATCAACATCCCGGAGGCCTGGTGCACCTCGGCGCCGAAGGAGTAGGTCCGGTGATTGTCGTGTGTTGCGCCGTCGCCGTCGCCGTCCGGCTCGGTCAGGTCTGACGCTGGCACTGCCAAGTTGAGCAGCGCGTCGGCGGCGCCGTCGGCGAGTCGCAGCGCCTGGGCGAGATCGTCCGCTGAGAGGCGTCCAGGCTCGACTCGGTACCCGACCAGCACCCCCAGGCAGACAGCACCGATCTGCAACGGCAGCGCGAACAGTGCACCGGCACCCGCCTCGATCGCCGCACCGCTGAACGCCGGCCACCGCCCCGCCGTACCGGGCTCAGCCAGGTCGCTGGTCAGAACCGGGTGACCCCGGCTGACAGCATCGACCGCCGGGCCTTCGCCGAGGGTGAAGTGCAATTCGTCCAGCCGCGCGGAAACGCCGTCGCTGGCAGCTAGCAGGCTGCGATGCCCGACCGCGGTCGTCAACGTGAGCGACGCTCCGGCGATCGGCAGCGTGTGCACCGCGGCTTCGCACAACGCGCGGAACCGCGGGGAGCCCGTGTCGGACCAGGTCAGGTCGCCCTCACCCCCGGGACGAAACCCACGAGATGGCTCCCTCTTGCGTACGCCTCGGCATGTGCCATGACCGAAAGGGGAACGCGCGAGCCCGGTCCCCCCCTTGCAGCCTGGCCCACGCGTTCCCGTCTCGGAAGTGCAAGTAGGAGCGGGCGGCCAGGGTTTGGAGCCACCAAACCGCCGGTTTTACCTGAAGAACTGGCATTTGGGACGCTACTCGGCCACGCATGAAACGTCCACACACCACTTCGGCGGCGGCCGCCCGGGGCGGCCGGCACGTTGCTAGCGTCGAGGGGCGCGGGCCAGTGCGTCGATGACGAGATCGGCCACCAGCAGTTGCGCGGTGTCGGCCGGTCCCGATTCGCGAACGTCCCAGCTCATCGCTTCCGCCCGACCACGACGAGGTACTCCGCGCCTCGGTCCCGGTCGTAGCGGGCTGCAATCCGCTCGCGCAGGCCGGCCCATTCGCCGGTCTGCTCGAGTCTGGCGCGCAGCGCGATCAGCGGGCCGAAGGCATTCGCGGCGAAGTCGAACGCCTCGTAGCCGGACTCGAATGGCTGGCCGAGCACCGTCTCCCGCTCGAAGTCCGAGGTCG
>DASXRA010000463.1:0-2679 GCA_036506855.1 Jatrophihabitantaceae bacterium | reverse complement strand
GTCGACGAAGGCACGAAGGCAGGCTACACCGTACTCGCGTCATGTTTGATGTCATGAGAGCCGTTGTCGAGCCGAACCACGGTGTCATATTCGCATTGAGCGCCGCGAAATAGCCTATCGGATAAGAGGATTCTCGATGGTGGGGCGGGTGGGACTCGAACCCACGACCCAGGGATTATGAGTCCCCTGCTCTAACCAGCTGAGCTACCGCCCCTTGTCGGACCCGACGACGGTCGACTGTAGCGGGACGGCCGGCTTCGGCCATGCAAGCACCAGGGACGCGCGCCCCGGCCTTCGGGCTTCGAGGCAGAACGCCTCCAAGACCTTCGATTCCGCATTCAAATCGGCGCCGTACTGCTGCAGGCTGGTCGGCACGGTACGCGAACGGAGGATGCATCGTGGAGTACGTACGGCTCGGCAGATCCGGCCTGAAGGTGTCGCGCATCTGCCTGGGCATGATGAGTTACGGCGACAGCAGCGAGCGCAAGTGGCATCTCGACGAGGTTGCCGCGGAGCCGATCGTGCGTCGTGCCGTCGAGCACGGCGTGACGTACTTCGACACGGCCGACATGTACTCGAGCGGAGCGAGCGAGCAGATCACCGGGCGCCTGCTCGGCAAGTTGTTCGCGCACCGCGACGACTACGTGCTCGCCACCAAGGTCTATTTCCCGATGGGGGCCGGTCCGAACGACGGCGGCCTGTCGCGCAAGCACATCATGGCCGGCATCGACGGGTCGCTGACGCGACTGGGCACCGATTATGTCGACCTCTATCAGATCCACCGCTGGGACTACGAGACGCCGATCGACGAGACGATGGCTGCGCTGCACGACGTGGTCCGGTCCGGCAAGGCTCGATACATCGGGGCGTCGAGCATGTACGCATGGCAGTTCGCCAAAGCGCAGCACATCGCGGAAGCCAACGGCTGGACGCCGTTCGTCTCGATGCAGAACCACTACAACCTGCTCTATCGCGAGGAGGAGCGCGAGATGATCCCGCTCTGCCTCGACCAGGGCGTGGGCTGCGTCCCGTGGAGCCCGTTAGCACGTGGTCGGCTGACCGGCAGCTACGGACGCGGCGGCGAGCGGCGCACCGTCCGCGCCGGCAACGACCCGTACGCGGACGCGCTCTACACAGACGCGGACTTCGACGTCGTGGACGAGCTCAACGCCGTCGCGGCACAACGGCAGCTACCTTCGGCGCAGGTGGCGCTCGCGTGGTTGCTCGGCAGACCCGGCGTCACGGCTCCGATCGTCGGCGCGACGAAGGTCGAGCACCTCGAGGACGCGATCGCGGCGGTCGACGTGACGTTGAGCGACACCGAGGTCGATCAGCTGCAGAAGCCGTACCGGCCGCATGCGGTGCTCGGGCACCAATGACGTCAGGCCAGCAGGCGAGCCACGAAGAGGTCGGCGAGACCGAAGCCGACTGACTTGAACAGCGTGGGTCGCGCGAACGACCGCGCCGCGACACCACGAACGACGGCGGCGAGATCGGTCGCGAAGACCGCGTCGTCCACGGCGCCCTCCGCGACAGCCAGGATCAGGTCGCCGGCTTCGCGTCGCGCGGCGTCCGCGTCGTCGACGACCACGTAGCAGGACGCGACGGCGTCTGCGGCGACCTCGCGATGCCCGGGCAGGTGCGCGCCGATCGCGTTGACGTGTCGGCCAGGCGCGAGGTCTGCCGCGGAAAGCACAGGTGTCGCCGACGTGGTGCACAGGCACATGATGTCGGCGCCGAGGTCAGTACCAGCAACGACCGCCACGCCGAGCTCCGCCTGCATTGAGGTGGCCAGCGCCTCGGCCGCGGCCCGCGTCCGCCCGACGATGGTCACCTCGGCGATCGGCCGGACGGCACACATCGCCCGCACGTGCTCGCGCGCCTGGGGTCCGGTGCCCACGACGGCCAGCCGGGACGCGCCGGCTGGGGCGAGCAGGTCGGTGGCCAGCGCCGAGAGCGCCGCCGTGCGGATCAGGGTCAGCTCCACGGCGTCGGCGACGACCAGCGGGATGAGCGTCGCCGCGTCGAACAGCACGTAGACACCCTGCACGCGTACCGGTCCGCTGCCGATCGTCACGAGCTTGACGCCCGCCACCGTCGCGCTCTCGGCCGGCATGACGAGCAGTTCGCCGCCCGTCCAAGCCGTGGACGTGCGAAGCGGTTGAGCGGGGTGCGCACCCATCAGGCCGTCGCGCAGAGCCGCGATCGCCTGCGGGATCGAGATTGCGGCCCGGACCTGCGCGCCGTCGAGGTATCTCATCGATCCATCCCTTCAGAACGCGACAGGCCGTACTACCGGCTGTCACGATATTGCGATGACAGCCTCGAGTCCGGCTCATGTGCGAGTGATCATCCACCTGATGCAACAAAGCACGGTGTCGTTCGAGGCCGCAGACATATGGCCGCGCGCCGGGGTCGACTTCGACGTCGAGTCGTTCGCGACGGAGGTGACCCGCCGGCTCTACTCCGACGGCTACCTCGGCTACACGACGGGCACGGACGCGGTCACCGTGATCCCGGCCGGTTCCGTGAAGAGGCTCGACTTCACGACGGCAGCACCTCAGTGAGCGCGGAGATCCAGGCGACGACGGGGTCGGCGATGACCGCCGGCAGGTATATGTCCTGGTGACCGACTCCGGGAACGAGCTTCAGCTCGACGGGATGCCCGGCCGCCTCGAG
>DASXRA010000462.1:0-4399 GCA_036506855.1 Jatrophihabitantaceae bacterium | reverse complement strand
TCGGCCACGTCGAACGGTGCGTAGTCCGCCGGCAGCGTCGGATCGCTGAACAGCCCGGCAGTCGTCACCGGGGTGAACGTGCCGTCCCAGACGTCGATCTTGTGGGCGCCGAAGTTCGCAGCGAGCAGCATCGGGCCGGACGGGCTGTGGGCGATCGCCAGGCCCTTGTAGATCGCGTCGTCGGTGTGGCTGATCAGGGTGGCCGCCGTGCCGCCGGCCCATGCCGTCAGGTCGCCGTCCTCACCGATGAAGATGAACGACGCCGGAGTGGTGGTGCCCGGCATATGGAACGCGGTCGTGTCGTTGCGGACCTGCCCGGTGGGCGCGCCGCCGGGAATGCTCACCACGAGTCCCAGGACGTTGACCGGACTGCCGTTGACGTCGCCGTTGTATAGCGTCGCGACGTCGGCGCCGTTGTCCGACACCCAGATCGGGGACGTCGCGCTGCGCGACATGCCCCAGGGTTGACCAGGTTCGGGTCGGTCTTCTGCGCGACGCCTGGTTGGTCGGACACCAGGTTCGTCTGCGTGTAGCCGCCGGCGGCGCCGCCCGCGGGCAGTGGAACCACCACGACGAGCGCCGCCACGGTCAAGCCCCCGAGCCAGCCGAGCCGTCTACCCATCACGCGCCTCCTTTGTGACGCCGCCCACCCGGTTGCGAGCAGCACATCTGGGGACCACGCAGCGCGCGCATGCCTGGTTCACAATGCTCATGGAATTCGGCATTGTTCGCCCAGAGTTCGGCCGCCGTTCGACCTCACCTATCGTCTAGCCGTGCGAGTGGCGCTGTTCGTGACGTGTCTGGTCGACGGGCTGTTCCCGGACGTGGGCAAGGCGACGGTGCGGTTGCTGCGCAGGCTGGGCCACGACGTCGAGGTGCCGCTGCGGCAGACGTGTTGCGGGCAGATGCACGTCAACACGGGCTACCCGCGCGAGGCGCTGCCCCTGGTACGCAATCACGTCGAGACGTTCCTCGACTACGACGCGATCGTCGTACCGAGCGGCTCGTGCACGGGCTCGATCCGGCACCAGCACGCCGACGTCGCCCGCCAGTTCGGCGACGACACGCTGGTCCAGGGCGCGCAGATCGTCGCGAAGCACACCTACGAGCTGTCGGAGTTCCTCGTGGACGTGCTCGGCGTGACCGACGTCGGGGCGTACTACCCGCACCGGGTGACCTATCACCCGACCTGCCACTCGCTGCGGCTGCTGCGCGTCGGCGACCGGCCGCTGCGGCTGCTGCGAGAGGTTCGCGGACTCGATCTGGTCGAACTGCCCGACGCCGAATCGTGCTGCGGTTTCGGCGGGACGTTCGCCTTGAAGAATCCAGACGTGTCCACCGCGATGCTGGCCGACAAGATGAGCAACGTGCTCGCGACGCGCGCCGAGGTGTGCAGTGCCGGCGACTCGTCGTGTCTTATGCACATCGGCGGTGGCCTGTCGCGCCTGCACACCGGCGTGCGAACAGTGCACCTGGCCGAGATCCTGGCCGCCGACGGCCGAGCATCATGACGGCTCCTCGCGGCGTCGGCCACCTGCGTGGCGACCAGCCGTTTCCCGTTGCTGCAAAGGCCGCCGTCGCCGATGCGCAGCTGCGCCGCAACCTCGGCAACGCGACCGCGACCATCCGCGCCAAGCGCGCTGCCGTGGTCGGCGAGCTACCCGACTGGCAGCAGTTGCGAGCGGCCGGCGCGGCGATCAAGGACGCCGTCCTGGCGAATCTCGACAACTATCTGATCCAGCTCGAAGAGCGGGTGACTGCCCGGGGCGGCACGGTGCACTGGGCCCGTGACGCCAACGACGCGAACCGGATCGTCACCGGCCTCGTGCGGGCCGCGGGCGCCACGGAGGTCGTCAAGGTCAAGTCGATGGCGACGCAGGAGATCGGCCTGAACGAGGCGCTCGCCGACGCCGGCATCACGGCATGGGAGACCGATCTGGCCGAGCTGATCGTCCAGCTGGGGCACGACCAGCCCAGCCACATCCTGGTGCCGGCGATCCACCGCAACCGCGCCGAGATCCGCGAGATCTTCCTGCGTGAGATGGGCGGGGTCGACCCGGCGCTGACCGACAACCCGGCGGCACTTGCCGAGGCGGCCCGCACTTACCTGCGCCGCAAGTTCCTCACCGCGGACGTGGCCGTCTCCGGCGCGAACTTCGCGGTCGCCGAGACGGGCACGCTCGCCGTGGTCGAGAGCGAGGGCAACGGACGGATGTGCCTCACCCTGCCGCGCACGCTCATCACCGTCATGGGCATCGAGAAGCTGGTGCCGACCTGGCGCGACCTCGAAGTCTTCCTGCAGTTGCTCCCCCGCTCGTCGACCGGCGAGCGGATGAACCCGTACACGTCGATGTGGACCGGGGCGACGGAGGGGCAGGCGTTCCACCTCGTGCTGCTCGACAATGGCCGCACCGCCACGCTGGCCGACCCGCGCGGACGCGACGCACTGCGCTGCATCCGCTGCTCGGCATGCCTGAACGTCTGCCCGGTGTACGAGCGCACCGGGGGTCACGCGTACGGCTCGGTGTACCCGGGGCCGATCGGTGCGGTGCTGTCGCCGCAGCTCACCGGGGTGGCCGACAACGCGAGCCTGCCCTTCGCGTCGTCGCTGTGCGGCGCGTGCCTGGACGCCTGCCCGGTCGCCATCGACATCCCGTCGATGCTGGTCCACCTGCGCGCGCAGGCGGTTGACTCCAAGCGGCACCGGGTGCCCTCGCCCGAGCAGGCGGCGATGGCCGCCGCGGCGTGGACGATGGCCGAACCCGCGCGGTGGACCCGGGCGTTACGCGCGGCCCGGCTCAGCAAGTGGATCCGCCGGCGCCGCGCCCTGCCGCCGCCGCTCTCGGCCTGGATCCGCGCCCGCGATCTGCCCGAGCCGCCGCCGCAGACGTTCCGTGACTGGTGGACGGACGGTGGTGGCCGATGAGCCGCTCCCATCTCTGTCCCGGATTGAGCAACATCTGGCGGCCCCAGGCTGCCAAATGTTGCTCAATCGGGGAGGTCGGGCGATGACGAGCGCCCGGGGCGAGATCCTCAACCGGATCCGGACCGCGCTCGCCGACCGTCCGGTGCCGCCGCCGGTCGCCCGCGACTACCGCGCCACGGGCCATGCGAGCGCCGACCTCGACCGGTTCGCGGAAAGGGTCGCCGACTACCGCGCCACGGTGCACCGCACCTCGCCGGATGGCGTCGCGGCGCAGATCGCCGACGCGTTGACCGAGCGTGGCATCACGACCGTGGTCGTCCCGGACGGCTTCCCCGACGAGTGGCTGCCGCCCGTGACCGTCCTGCGCGAGCCGCTCACGACCGCCGAGCTCGACGCCGCCGACGGCGCGTTGACGACGTGCGCGCTGGGCGTCGCCGAGACCGGCACGATCGTCCTCGACGCCGGGCCCGGACAGGGACGGCGCGCGCTGAGCCTGGTGCCCGACTACCTGCTCGTCGTCGTCCGGCATGAGCAGGTGCTCGCGAACGTGCCCGATGCGGTCGCCGCGCTCGACCCGACCAAGCCGCTGACCTGGATCAGCGGGCCGAGCGCCACGAGCGACATCGAGCTCGACCGGGTCGAAGGCGTGCACGGCCCGCGGACGCTGGACGTCGTGCTGATCAGCTGAACAGGCACGCTCAGCGATCAGCGTCGACGACGTCCTGCAGGCGTTGCCGGGCCAGCCTCTCGACGAATTCCGGCAAGGCCGGCACGGACACGATGTCGAGCTCGTGGCAGCAGCGCCAGACGACGGCATGGACGTCAGGGAGCGTGAGCCGTCCTCCGAAGTCGGCGAACAGCCGCGCGACCACGTCGTCGAGTGAGTCGGACGCCGGCCGGCTCATACCGTCCACAGCGCCTTGGTGGGTGACATGCGGGCAGCGCGCAGTGCGGGAAGCAGGCCGGCGATGACACCGATCAGCAGAGCCGCGACGAGCCCGCCGGCCCAGGCCAGTGCTGGGATGACGACGGCCCAGTGCTTGGCCGATGCATAGACGGCCGTGCATGTCGCGCCTAGCGCCACGCCGACCGCGCCGCCGAAAAGCGCGAGCAGCATCGCCTCGGAGAGGAACTGCACCCGGATGTTGGCCTTCGTGGCGCCGAGTGCCCGTCGCAACCCGATCTCCGAGCGGCGCTCCAGCACCGAGATGACCATGATGTTGGCGACTCCGACCGCCCCGACGAGCAGGGCCACGGCGCCGAGCCCGAGGAACAGCCCGTTGAGTGCGCTCTTCGCCTTGGCCCGCGCGACGAGCGCGGCCGACGGCTGGCTGACCTCTACCTCGTTGGACGCCGCGGGATTGGCGGTCGCGGCAAGCACGGAGTGCACGGCATCGACCTGGTCGGTGAACGAGCGGACGTAAATCGTGCTGGGATGCCCGTCGAAGTCGAGGTACGTCTCGGCTGCGGGGA
>DASXRA010000461.1:0-3913 GCA_036506855.1 Jatrophihabitantaceae bacterium | reverse complement strand
GTGGGCGAACGCATCTACGGCACCGTCCGCCGCGGACGCGAGCGCCACTACGTCCCGACCGCAGTGCTCGCCCACTGGCAGACCACCGAGGCGGCGTTCCGGGTCGAGCTGGCCAACGGCACGACGCTCGTGGCGAGCGGCAACCACCGGTTCCTCACAGCGCGGGGATGGCGTTACGTGGCCGCCGAGGGTAGGCGGGCGCATCTGGCCGTCGACGATCGGCTCGCCGGAGCGGGCGGATTCGACACCCATGCGGCCGACGACCCGCTGCGCGTCAAGTCCGTGACGCCGCTCGGCGTCGAGCTGCCCATGTACGACATCACCACTGGCACCGGCGACTTCATCGCGAACGGAGTGGTCAGCCACAACTGTTTCGCGCGCCCGACCCACGAGTACCTCGGCCTGAACTCCGGCGAGGACTTCGACCGCAAGATCGTCGTCAAGATCAACGCCGTCGAGAAGGTCCGCGCCGAGCTCGCCGATCCGAAGTGGACGGGCGAGGGCGTGGCGATGGGAACGAACACCGATCCGTACCAGCGCTGCGAGGGCAAGTACCGGCTCACGCGCGGCGTGATCGAGGCGCTCGCCAAGCACGCCAACCCGTTCTCCATCCTCACCAAGTCCGCGCTGGTCACGCGCGACCTCGACATCCTGACCGAGGCGGCACAGCGCGCGGACGTCGTGGTGAACTTCTCGATCGGCACCCTGGACGAGCGGGTCTGGCGGGCAACCGAACCCGGCACACCGCATCCCCGGCGCCGCGTCGAGGCAATGCGAACGCTGACCGAGGCAGGTATCAGCACGGGGGCGCTCATCGCGCCCGTGCTACCCGGCCTGTCCGACGATCCGAGCCAGCTCGGTGATGTCGCCGACGCGGTTCGCGACGCCGGTGGGCGGATCATCGGCACGCTGCCGCTACACCTGCGCCCCGGCGTCCGCGAGCACTTCCTGAGCTGGCTTTCGGGCTATGACCCCGGACTGCACGCCGACTACCTGCGCCGTTACGCGACGAGCGACTACGCGCCGGCACGCTATGCCGAGCGAATCCGGTCACTGGTCGACGCCCGAAACGTCGCCGGTTAGTCGGCTCGCGGCGGCGACCCCTTCCGATCGTCGCTTTCGCTGGCTAGCGTGATCGGCAAGATGCCGGCCGCGACGCCGGCACGGCGCACCAAACTGGATCGAGGTGTTCAAGTGAAGATTGCGGACATACTTCGATACAAAGGCACGTCAGTCGTGACGATCACGCCAGGTGAGTCGGTCCGCGATCTACTTGCCCGGCTGGCAGAGCACAATGTCGGCGCGCTGGTCGTCATCGACGACGACCGCGTGGTCGGCATCATCTCCGAGCGTGACATCGTCCGGCAGTTCCACGAGCGGGGCGAGAACGTCCTCGCAGCGACGGTCTCCGACCTGATGACGTCTGCCGTCATCAGCTGCGGGCCGGACGATTCGGTCGACGACATCGGCGCCACCATGACCGAGCTGCGCATCAGGCACATGCCGGTGCTCGCCGCCGGAAAGCTGGCCGGCATCGTCACCATCGGCGATGTCGTTGCCGGGCGCATCCGGCAGCTCGAGCAGGATCGCGGGCAGCTCGAGCAGTACATCACCCACGGCGGCTAGGCCGCCGTGACAGTCCTCGGCCGCGGCGAGGCGAATTCAAGCCGAAATTCAGGCCACAGCCAGCCGTACTCGGCGTGGCGGTACGAGCGCTGCTTGCATTTATCCGTCAGAATGGGATGAGGCCCCTCCATGTATGAGATGGAGGGGCCTCATTCGGTCACGCCGCGCCGCCTGCCGATTGCTCGGCCTGCGCGCCTTGCGCTCCCTGTCACCGGCCCCGAGCACCCTCCCCGAACGACCAGTCGCCTGGCCCTCGCGGAGTCCGGAGTTGCCCCCGAAACGGTGTCCGCTGCTAGTGACAGGACGTAGTTCTACTGGCTATTCGCATGCCGCACAAGGGCTTTCCGCAAGCTACTTCAAGTTAATTTCAGCTATCAACAGGGTGTCCACAGGACGCGGGCTCTTATCCCCCGAGGCCGGCACTTGTCCACCCTTCATCCACACCCCGATCCACAGATCGGCTCAGCGGGACGACCCGCGCGGCGCGGCGAATTGCCGCAGCGTCCCGGTGCCGAAGTCGACCTGCTCCCATTCGATTCCGAGCTCGAAAACCGCGATGCCGCTCGTCGGGTATTTCTGCGCCAGTTCCTGCCGGGCAGCCGGTTCTCCGTGGCGATCGTCGAGCACGCTCGCCAGCTCGGCGATTGATGGGTTGTGCCCGACCAGCGCGAGGGTCCAGGCGTCGGGCGGCGACTCGCGGATGACGCCCAGCAGGTCGCTCAGCGTGTTCTCGTACACGCGCTCGTCGACAACAGCGTTGGCGACCGGGCCGAGCTCAGCGCCGGCAAGCTGCCACGTCTGCGATGCGCGCCGCGCGGGCGACACGACGACGCGGTCCGGCAGCAGGCTCCGCTCGGCCAGCCAGCGGCCTACCGCCGCGGCATCAACGCGGCCCCGTTCGGCGAGTGGGCGCTCGACGTCGATGCCGCCCTGGGCGGCCTTGGCGTGCCGGATCAGTACGAGCCGTCGCGGAGTCGATGTAGTCACGACGCCAAGTCTGCTACCGCGGCTTGGGCATCGGCACCCGGCGAAGCTCGGCGAGGAACGCGTCGATCGCCGGGCGGCGCGGGCCGACACCGGCCGCCCGCGTCGCCGCGAAGATGGTCCGTTTGAGCTGCGGCCGCTGCAGCGGCGTGACGTCGACTTCGCGCGGGACGTGCCGCAACCCGAGGCCGGGGATCAGCGCGACCCCGAGGCCGGCAGCGACGAGGTCGAGTAGCAGCCCGAAGTCGAGTGCGCGGTGCCGGATGTCGGGCTCGAATCCGGCATCGCGGCAGGCTTGCAGCGTGGACGTTCCGCACGGCGTCCCGGCAGGGCTGGCCACCCACTGCGCATCAGCGAGGTCAGCCAGGCGCCCGGTCGGCGCGTCCCCGCCGCGGGGCGTGACGAGATGCAGGTGGTCGGTGGCGAGGCGATGCCGCTCGACGCCGTCCGGCGGACGCCACGGCACGTGGTCGTACTCCTGGACGATCACCACGTCGAGCGCTGCGGCGCGCAGATCGACCAGCCCCGCGACGTCCTCGATCTCGGTGATCCGCACGTCGAGCTCAGGGTGCCGGCGGCGTACCCGGGCCGCTGCCGGGGCGGCGAGAACGCTGGCCGCCGACGGGAACGAGCCGACCCGCACCACACCGACGACGCTGCCGCGCGCTGCGGCCAGGCCGGCCTCGGCGCCTTCGAGCGCGCGAAGCACCACCTCGGCGTGCTGCACCAGGGTCGTCCCGGCCTGGGTGAGGACGACGCCCCGCCCGGCGCGTTCGAGCAGGTCGCAACCCGCCTCACGCTCGAGCTGTGCCAACTGCTGCGACACGGCCGACGGCGTGACGTGCAGCGTCGCTGCCGCCGCCGTGACGCTGCCGCGCAGGCTGAGCTCGTGCAGTACGCGCAGCCGGCGCGCATCCAGATCCATGAAGCAACGCTACAGTATCCGTCCAGAAATATGCACTGGACGTTCAGTGTCCGCACCGGGACCGTGGACGCTGTGCAGCCGTCACACCGCGCCCTCGCCGTCCTGGTCACGTGCATCTGGGGCATCAACTTCGTCGTGATCGACGAGGGACTGCGTGACGTGCCGCCGCTGTTGCTCACGGCGCTGCGCTTCGTCGCGTGCGCCGTGCCGCTCGTGTTCTTCGTCCCGCGACCGACGTCGAAGCTGCGGTACGTGATCGGCTACGGCGTCACGCTCGGCGTCGTCAAGTTCGGGCTGCTGTTCACGGCAATGGCAAACGGGATGCCGGCCGGCCTGGCGTCGCTCGTCCTGCAACTGCAGGCGCTGTTCTCACTCGCG
>DASXRA010000460.1:0-9785 GCA_036506855.1 Jatrophihabitantaceae bacterium | reverse complement strand
GCGGGGCAGTCGATCGACCTGATCGTGACCGCGCCCGCGGCGCAATCCACTTACGCCGGTGTGGTGCGCCTCGTCGAGCAGGCGCAGGCGTCGTCCGCGCCGTTCGTACGCGCCGCCGACCGGGTAGCGGTTCTCTTCGTCCCCCTCACGCTGGCGCTCGCGGCCGTGGCCTGGGCACTCAGCGGCGACCCGGTCCGGGCGGTCGCCGTGCTCGTCGTCGCGACCCCGTGCCCGCTGCTGCTCGCCGCTCCGATCGCGATCATGTCGGGGCTGTCGCGCACGGCGCGCATCGGTGTCGTCGTCAAGGGCGGCGGCGCCCTGGAGCGCCTGGCTGCCGGGCGGGTGATGCTGTTCGACAAGACTGGCACGCTGACCCAGGGACGTCCCGGGCTGGCAGACGTCGTCGCGGCGGGCCAGGGGCTGGACGCCGACGAGCTGCTCCGTCTTGCGGCCTCGCTCGACCAGGTCTCACCGCACGTTCTCGCAAGCGCGATCGTCACTGCAGGCACCCGTCGCGGGCTGGCACTCGAAATGCCGGGTTCGGTCCGGGAGGTACACGGGTACGGCCTGGAAGGCACGGTGGGCGCGCGCCTCGTCAAGCTGGGCAAGGCGTCGTGGGTCGTTGGTGACAACCCGCCGTCGTGGGTGCGCCAGGTGCGCCGCCGCGCCGACCTGGACGGCGCGTTGACGGTCTTCGCGGCAGTCGACGGCCAGCCGGCCGGCGCGTTCCTGTTCGAGGACGCGATTCGCCCCGACGCGCCCCGGATGCTGCGCGCATTGCGCGCGGCGGGGATCACCCGCGTCGTCCTGCTTACCGGCGACCGCGCAGACATCGCGGACATGGTGGGCCGCGTCGTGGGCGTGGACAGCGTGCTGGCCGACTGCGACCCCGCCGACAAGCTCGCCGCGGTCGAGCGCGAAACGGAGCGCGGCGACACGATCATGGTCGGCGACGGCGTCAACGACGCCCCGGCGCTGGCGGCCGCAGGCGCTGGAGTGTCGCTCGCGGCGCGCGGGGCCACCGCGTCGTCCGAAGCCGCCGACGTGGTACTCACGGTCGACCGGATCGACGCCCTCGCCGACGCCATCCTCATCGCGCGCCGCTCGAAGCGGATCGCCCTGCAGGCCGTCCTGGTCGGCATGGGCCTGTCGCTCGTCGCGATGGTTGCTGCCGCAGCCGGGTACCTCCCGCCCGCGGCCGGCGCGGTGCTGCAAGAGGGCATCGACGTGCTGGCGATCGGAATCGCCCTGCTGGCCGTGCTGCCCGGCGCCGTCCACACGATCGCGATGCCCCCCGCAGACGTCGCCACGGCGCGCCAGTTGCGAGCCGAACACGACGCCATGCAGCCCGTGATCGAGCAGATCCGAGCCGTGGCCGACGGACTGTCAACACGCGAGCGCGACCTCACGCTGGTTCGGGCCTTGGTCCGGCAGCTGGACGAGCACCTGCTCCCGCACGAACGAGCCGACGAAGCACTCCTGGTGCCGCTGGTAGCCCGAGCACTCGGTGGCACGGATGCGACGGCAGCGATGAGCCGCACCCACGCAGAGATCGAGCACCAGGTCGGTCGCTTGCGAGCGCTGCTGACCGACCTCGACGACGAGGCCGCGGAGCCCGAAGACGTCGTCGAGGTTCGTCGCCTGCTCTACGGGCTCTACGCCGTTCTCCGCCTGCACAACGCACAGGAGGAGGAAGGCGCCTTCAGCCTCGTGCCGGGCGGCGCCGCGAACGGCCAGGCTGCAGCCATGGAACCGGAACGAGCTAGGCACCACCCACGGCGAGCGTGAGCCAGGACGCGGATACAGTCCTGGTTCCCATCGAGCACAGCCGAAACGCTCGTCCGGTCACTATCCACTGTGGACAGTCCGGCCCGGAACAATGCGAACGCGTGACTCGATGCCGAGCGTGACTACGGTGAGGAGTGCGACGAAGGCACCGTAACCGAGGGTGGTGTCGCGCAGTCCGACATGGGTGATGAGCAGTCCGGCGATGACGGCGGGGATGCTCAATGCCAGGTAGCTGACGACGTAGACCGCGGAGAGCAGCGCAGCGCGTTCGTGGGGCTGGGCGAGTTGGGTCAGCGAGCGCAGCGCGCCGAGGAAGGCCGAGCCGAACCCGGCGCCGGTGACTGCGCAGGCGAGGACGAACACGGTCAGCGAGGACGCGGCGAGCGCTGAGATGAACACGCCGGTGCCGATGGCGAGGGCGGTGGTGCCGAGACGGGTCATCGAGGCCGGACGCAGATCGCGTACGGCCACCGCGGCGGCGGCGCTGGACCCGGCGAACAGTCCGATGATGGCGCCGGCGACGGCGTGGTTACGCACGTCGAACACCGTTCCGAGCAGGGAGCCGCCAACGGAGAGGATCAGCCCGCCGAGCGCCCAGGTTGCGATCATGGTCGGCGCTGCAGCCGCGAAGGCGCGCCGCGCTGCTGGCGGTACCGCGACTCGGGGCCGCAGGCTGGCCCGCGCTCCGGGTATGGGCCGCACTGTCTCGGGCAGCGCCACTGTGGCCACAGCCAACGCGATGAACACGACGGTGAGAAGCGCGAACACCAGGCGGGTCGGGTGCGGCGCGTACTGCACGAGTAGGCCGGTGGCGATCGCGCCGAGACCGAGGCCGGTCGTCGGAGCGGCGCTGTTGACCAGCGAACCGAGCCGCGACCCGTCGCTCGGTTGCAGATCGAGCAGATAGGCGCCGAGAACGCCAACGGCGGCTCCGGTCGCAACACCCTGAACGGCGCGCGCCGCGAGCAGCCACCCGACGCCGTCGGCCGCCAGGAACACGGCCATCGCGACGGCCTCGATGACCAGCGCGGCGGCAAGCACCGGGCGTCGCCCGAGGTAGTCCGACAGCCGCCCGAGGGTGAGCAGGCTCGCCAGTAGCGTGAGGACGTACACGGCGAAGATCGTCGTCAGGGTGACCGCCGAGAAGCCGAATTCGGCCTGCAGGACCGGATACAGGGGACTCGGCGCGCTGGACGCGGCCAGCAAGGCGGCAGTCGAGACGGCCACCAGCCAGAAGGCGGCACCCCGCGGCAGGACGCGCCTCGCGGCAGCCGGCTGCCGCTGTGACGTGTCGAGCAAAGTGGTCATGACTGACTCCGATCGGCCTACTGTTCGAGTTACATCGAACGGTCACAACCGACCGACCACGTCAATAGTTCCAAGAAAGTCGAACTGTGATGGCCGCGACAACGACTACCCGGACGCTGCATCACCCCGATCTGGACGACGTCGAACTCACCTCGGTGTTGTTCGCGCTGAGCGACCCGACACGACTGGAGCTGATCCGGTTGCTCGCCACCGAGGGCCCGCAGACCGTGGCGCAGTGCCAGATCGCTGAGCCAGACGTCCCGAAGTCGACGTTCTCCCATCACCTCAAGACGCTGCGTGAGGCCGGCCTGATCCGCAACGAGCCGTCAGGACGCCAGCGCACGATCTCCTTGCGCCGCGCCGACCTCGACGCCCGCTTTCCCGGACTCCTCGACTCCGTCCTGTAATCGAGGCAGGTGGCGAGACCAGTTGCAGGAAGGGGACCGAAGTTGTCGGAGCGATCGGGAACCCTCGCTGACGATCCGTTCGGTGTTCGGCACCCGACCAGTCACGAACGGCTGACCGGGCTGCCCTGGGATGTGTCGTACCACGACGGCCCTGCACCTTGGGATATCGGCCGGCCGCAGCCGGCAGTAGTGCGTTTGGCATCCGAAGGCGGATTCGCCGGAGCGGTGCTCGATGCGGGCTGCGGAACCGGCGAGAACACTCTTCACCTCGCCTCGCTGGGATTGTCGGTTCTCGGCGTTGACGTGGCTGCGACGGCACTGGCGATTGCCCGAGAGAAGGCCGACGCCCGTGGGATCGAGGTCGAGTTCGCTGCGGCTGACGCGTTCGAGCTGGAGCGTTTGGAGCGCAGGTTCGACACGGTGTTGGACTGCGGGCTGTTCCACACCTTCGACGGCGACGAGCGGCCAGGATACGTGGCGAGTCTGGCGTCGGTGACCGAGCACGATGCAACCCTGCATGTGTTGTGCTTCAGCGACGAGGGTCCCGATACCGGCCCGCACCCCATCAGTCAGGAAGCGCTGAGAGCGGCGTTCAACCCCAGCAATGGATGGAATGTCGCCGCCATCGAACCGGACCGGGTTCAGACGAGATACCACGACGACGGCGCACCGGCCTGGTTCGCGACGATCAAACGGATCTAGAGTGCGGGACTGGTCGGCCCGGTGAGCGATCCCGAGCCGTCACTCATGACGCATCGGGTCGTTCGACGAGTTGCCACCTGCGTCATGTTCGATGACAGATTTGCTTGAGCAGTCGCGGGCGAATGAGGAATGCCTCCGCCTCGAGCGCGGCGATCGCGATACGGGGTAGGTCGCGGGTGGCCGGGTAGGACAGGAAACGGGGTTCCCATTCCGGTCGGAATTTCAGGTTGAAGCGATACAGCGATTCGATCTGCCACCAGCGCGAAGCGAAGAGCAGCAAACCACGCCACGCCCGCAAGATCGGCCCTGCACCGACTTTCTGGCCGCGTTCGAGAACGTCGCGGAACAACGCGAAATTGAGGGATACTCGGCGCACGCCAAGCACCGGACCGGCCTTGATCAGTTCGACGATCATCAGTTCGTTCAGGCCGTTGTCGGCGCTGCGGTCACGCCGCATCAGGTCCAGCGAGAGGCCGTCACACCCCCAAGGCACGAAATGCAGAACGCCTCGCAGTTCGCCGTCCTGGTAGGCGGTGACAACGACGCAGTCCTCGTCCGCGGCGTCGCCGAGCCGCGACAGTGCCATGGAGTATCCGCGCTCCACGGCAGCTCCTCGCCACATGCTCGCGACTCGAAGCACATCGGCGAACTCATCGCGATCGATGTCCTTCGTGCGACGAATGCGAACGGAGTAGCCGCATCGTTCGATGCGGGTGCAGGCCTGTCGCACACCGCGCATCTGCCGGCCGTCGAGGGTAAAGCTGTCGACGTCGACAACTGCCTCATCGCCGAGTTCGATTGCGGCCAGGTCGCACTCCCGCTTGAACACGGTCGCGCCGAGTTCACTGCAGCCGATCACCGCTGCGGTCCAGCCGTAGTCCTCGACGAGACGCCGGTACGAGGTCATCGCGCCGGGCCATGCTTCCGGATCTCCGATCGGATCACCGCTCGCCAGTGCCACACCATGCACCACCCGGTAGGCAATGGCTGACTTACCGCTCGGCGACCACGCCAACGTCTTGTCGCGGCGCAACGCGAAATATCCCAGGGAATCGCGTTTGCCATGCCGGGCCAAGAGCGATCGCAGCCGCTGCTCGTCATCTTGGGAAAGCCGCGCAATCGGCTTGGACGGACGAAGCGCCACCAGTACGACGACGACGACGGTGACCAATCCGAACGCGAGAAGCGTGGCGTGCAGGACGTCACCGAACCGTTCCCCCCGCACAGTCACCGGGCCGTCGGCGCCCACGAGCGCATAGGCGACTTCGCGCAGCCGTGCCCGCCAGGACGGATCTCCCACAACCCGATGCGGGTACAGATAGAGCGTCGCCATCCCGTACAGCACCGCGACCGCCACGAGCTCGAAGAGCAACCGCACCGCGAACCACCGCGAGACCGGGTCAGGCTTGGCGGTGAACCGCGACCGCGCCGTGAGCAGCAGCGCGAGCAGCGCCAACGCGATCGCAGCCTCGCCGATCTTGTGGCCCTTCAAGATGTGCGCAACCGCCAGTACGGCGGTTATCGCGACCGCCCCTCGCCAGGCGATCCGCTTACGCATGCGCAACCCCGCCGCGACTCTCAACAGCAGGAAACCCGCCACCGCGGTCACGGCCGTCGCGGCAGAAGTCGCGGGCACTGGCAGGAGTCCGGTGATCGCGTGGACGTGGCCGCGCTCGTCCGGCACCAAGACGTCGACCAACGTCAGCAGCCCCATGACGGTTGCCAGTCCAGCGATGATCCGCGGCGCTCGCTGCAAGTACGAGACGTGTAACCGGCTGAGCCGGGTGATCGTGCCAGCGACGCCATGAGGCGGCCTCGACCACGGCGGCGGCTGAACGTGCGGGGCCGGCCGCAACGGCGCGGGCAGATGCGCGTGCGCGGGCTGGACCACGAGCTGTCGTGCGTCACGGGCGACCGCAACACGCACCGTGCGCCACCGCCGGGTCGTGATCACCTCGGTCGCCTCGTCCGTCGAGGTGTCAATGTCGTGGCGAAAGGTCGTTGCGCCAACCGAGTTCTCGTTGCCGGCAGCGGGACGTTCGGTTCCGTAGTCGGTTTCACGCCCTCGGCGAGCGCGGCTGGAGCAAGCGGCGCGGCAACGATGTGCGACAGCCAGTCGTAGACGGTCGGTTCCATCGCGACCCACACGTGGAAGTTGTGGCCACCGCGAGGCACGGTGAGCAGGTCGACCCGGGTCGGGGGACGTGCGGTAGCGGCGAGCTCGCTCGCTTCGACATGCGTTGTGACGTCCTGGCGGGAGCTCGCGAGGAGCAGTGCGACATTCGGAGCCGGCAGATTCGCCAATCGCCATAACGGATCGTTGGCGTGTCGCGCCACCACGCTGTGGCCGAACAGCGCGCCCGTCGTCCAATCGATGTATGGGCGGTTGTACCCGGACATTGAAACCGCGGCGGCGAACATGCCAGGGTGGCGGATCGCGATGTTGACCGCGCAGAAGCCTCCCGTCGAAACTCCGGCTACGGCCCACGACGAGCGGTCGCTCGAAACTCGAAAGTCGCGTTCCACCGCTCGCCGTACGTTCACGGTCAAGGTCGTCTCGACCTGAGTCCCGCCGACGGCGTTGATGCACTCACCATCGTGGTGTGGCACGTAGTTCGAATTGGGTATCACCGCGACGAACGGCACGGCGCGGCCAGCGGCGATCTCCTGGTCGGCGATCCGCTGCAGGTCGAGCGGTCCGGTCCAGCCATGGGGGGTCCCCGGGTACCCGCCAATCAGCTCGAAGACGGGAAATGCGCGATTGGCGTACGCCCGGTCGAAGTACTGCGGCGGCAGGTAGACGAGCGCGTTGTGCGACCGGCTGTCGCTCGCGTCCGGGATCGGCACCGGTAGGACGAGACCCTTCTTGCGGCCCGCTGCGACTGTGTTCGGCGCAGCCAGCTGCCGGTCGTACGCTCCGGGGCGGACTTGCGAAGTGCTTGTCCCGCTGCCGTTGCCGAGCAGGTCGGACCAGGACGTGAAGAACAGCGCCTGATCATTGACGAACAGGGCAACCACAAGGCAGGCCGTGAGTTGACAGGCGATCAGCATCGAAGCGCGCGCGGGCCAGCGCAGCCAGGGTCGCCGACTCACGCGATCCCAGCAGAACACGACAGCAGCCACGGCCGCCACAGCGGCTGATATCGCCATCGCCAGCGTCCAGTTTCCGGTCAGCGACATGAACACATCCCCAGGTGACCTACGGCCCGTTGCCAATCGTGCGAGCCTGGCGGCCCTGGCGGCACCGCTACACGACGGCCATCGGCCCGACTGAAGTCGGGTCCGCGTCCTGACCGCAGACCTGTGGTGGCCCACAGGTAAGCGCTGCAGACTGATATGGGAACTGGCTGCGGACGGGTATCTGAGGAGCAACCGCCGTGCTGCGTGTAGCCGTGGTCGACGACGAGGCACTAGTGCGCTCGGGCCTGTCGATGATCCTCGCCGTGCCGGATGACATGGAGGTCGTCGTGAGCTGCGACGGCGTGGCCGCTGTCGAGGAGATCGCCCGACAGCGTCCCAAAGTCGTTCTGCTCGACATCCGTATGCCCGAGGTGGACGGCCTGGCGGTGCTTGCCGGCGTTCTCGCCCAGCCCAACCCGCCGGCAGTGGCGATGCTGACGACGTTCGCGGCTGACGATCAGGTCGCGGCGGCGTTGCGTGCCGGGGCAGTCGGCTTCCTGCTCAAGGACACCGAGCCGGAGCAGCTCATCCACGCGGTACGCGTCCTCGCCACTGGTGGAAGCGTGCTCTCGCCCGTCGTGACACGCACGGTGATCGGCGGCTACGTGGCGGGCACTGTCGACCCCGATGTCAGCGAGCTCGTCTCGTCGATGACCGATCGGGAGCGGGAGGTACTAGCCCTGGTGGGCGAAGGCCTGTCGAACCTGGAGATCAGCCAGCGGCTCTTCCTCTCAGTGGGCACCGTGAAGGAGTACGTGAGCGCGATCCTCACGAAACTCGGTGCGGCAAATCGGGTCCGCGCGGCCGTGCTCGCACACCGCGCCGGACTTGTCGGCTCGCCGTGAACATCCACGTCTCCACGTCCTCCCGTGCCGCGCGGATCTTCACTGACACGCTCGTCATCGCACTGTCCGTCGCAGACCTGTACCTCTCGTCAGTGGCAATTCGCTCGCTCCCGTTCGTGCTGTCCGTTCTTGCAATCGTCGCGCTTCTGCTCCGGCGACGTCACCCGATCGCGGCCCTGACGGTCGGCCTGCCGAACGTCGTCTGGGGCTACGCGCTACTAGCTCAGCTCGTGGCCACGTTCACTGTCGCGCACCGCGTCAGCGACCGCCGTCGGGTCGTGGGCATGATCGGCTTGGTGGCGGTCGCGCAGGTCGTCGGCATGTTCGTGCTCCCGGACAACGCCCCAACCGAATACGGGGCCCAACGTCTCGTCTTCGCCGTCCTGATCGTGGGCGGGCCGGCGACCCTCGGGCTCCTGTTGCGCGCCTATCAGCAGCTCTCGCAGCAGCTCGCCGAGCTGACCGCGCGACGCGAACGTGAACGCGACCTCGTGACGCGAACCGTGCTCGCGCAGGAACGGACGCGGCTCGCCCGCGAGATGCACGACGTCGTGTCTCACCAGGTGAGTCTCATCGCGGTCCAGGCAGGCGCGCTTCGCATGACCGCGGTGGACCAAGCAACCCGCGCCACGGCGAGCACGCTCCGGACGCTGGCGGCGAAGACTCTCACCGAGCTGCGCGAAATGGTCGCCGTGCTGCGCGACGCCGACCATCCGACCAGCGAGATCGCGCCGCAGCCGCGGATGTCCGACCTCCCGCGCCTGGTGCGAGACAGCGGTACCGGCGCCGTGCTCCTCGCTGACTCCGTGCTCGACCTCGACTTGCCGGAGCCGACCGAGCGCGCCGTGTACCGCACCGTTCAGGAGGCGCTGACGAACGTCCGCAAGCACGCCACTGGAGCAGCGGTAACCGTGGAACTGGACGGCGATGCCGAGGGCTTGCGCATCCACGTGCGAAATGGCCCACCCCCGGTCGCGACGGGTCCGCTGCTCGTCCGGGCAGACAGCCTGCCCGGCGGCGGTCACGGCCTGATCGGACTCCGGGAACGAGCGGAGCTACTCGGCGGCGGCATCACGCACCGTCACACGAGCGACGGCGGGTTCGAGCTGATTGCAAAGCTTCCGACTCGGCGTGCATCGGCAAGTTCCGCCAATCTCCTGCCGCACTGACATCGGCCGGCACCAGCGTGTGCTGGCCGCGCAGGTTCGACGCGAAAGCGGCGCCCGAAACCACTGTCTCGGGCGCCGCTTACCGCCGAGCGATGCGGGCGGCCCTAGTCGTTGCCTCCGACGATCAGGGCGTGACGCAGGTCGGTGACTTCGGCGTCGCGACCGAGCGACGCCAGCCCGTAGGCGTGCTCGATGGTCGCGAGGATCGACGTCGTGTCGTGCGACTGGTGGTCGACGCCCGAGCGGGTGAAGCCGCCACCGATGATCAGCGTGGGCACTCGGGTGCTCGGGCCGAACTGGTCGGACGGTCCGTCCGCCGCGTCCGGGCCTTGGCCGGGCGGTGCGACGTGGTCGTACGCGCCGCCGAACTCGTCATACGTGACGAC
>DASXRA010000459.1:0-5724 GCA_036506855.1 Jatrophihabitantaceae bacterium | reverse complement strand
CGTCATCGACAGCCTCGGCGACCTCAGGGCGGCGGCCGGCGACGAGCTCCGGTTCCGCGAGTACATGTACTCGTTGCTGCAACGCTGCGCTCGCGCGAACGTCAGCGTGATGATGACGCAGGAGGTCCCGGACCTGTTCGGGGTCACCCGGTTGTCCGAGTATGGGATCTCGCACCTGTCCGACAACGTCATCCTGCTGCAGTTCCTGCGCGGGGACTCCGAACTGAAGCGCGCGCTGACCGTGCTGAAGACCCGAGGCAGCGCACACGAGCCGCAGCTGCGCCAGTACGACATCACGTCGAAGGGTGTCGTGCTGGGCGAGCAGTTCACGCCGGGGCAGAGCCTCGTCTAGTTCCCTTCACATAGCGGCGGCACGGGACGGGGATCGGCCCGTCTCCGCTCTGCGCCGGATAGTCGAACGGGCCCTCGTCCGTCCATCCGTTGCGCTCGTAGAACCGGCGAGCCCGCGCGTTGCCCTCGACGACCGCGAGCCACGCCCGCTCGTGGCCGTTCAGCGCGACGAGACGTTCCGCTTCGGCGAGCAGCGTGCCGGCCACGCCGGAGCCGCGGTGGCGGCTCGACACGTAAACCTGCTCGACCTCGTCGTCGACCACCATCACGAATCCGGCGACCTCGTCGTCGACGGTCGCCACAGTCGTGTCGCCTGTGCGCTCCGCGGCGCGCCGTCCGAACGACTCCTCGGTGCGGATCGCGACGAGCTCCTCGGAGACGTTGCCCAGATGGCCGTCGCGCCATCCGTGAAACCAGATGTCGGCGACGGCGGCGGCGTCCTCCGGGCGGGCGGGACGAACGTCCATCCGCTCACTGTAGGGAAGGACCATCGGCTCTGAACGTCACGCGTGGGCAGTGGCGACGACCGAGTCGTTCGGGCCGACGATGCTCAGGTCGCCGAGGTGACCGATCGGGATGGAGGTCGCGCCGTTGACCGCGCATTCGCCGTTCGGCGTGGCGCTCCACGTGGCGGCGGGTTCGGCGTGGCCGTGGTCGTCGGTGACTTGCAGGGTGAACGTGCCGGTGGGGGGGAGCCCAGAGAAACGCAGCGCGATCGCCGTTCCCCACGGCTTCTTCGTGACGGTCACCCGTCCGCTGGCGTCGTGACCGGCGGGCGCGACCATCGCGATCGCCTGGCCGTGCTCGCCGGGCTGGCCGTCGTCGCGCAGCAGTCCGGTTGCGCCGGCACGGAGGGCGACACATGCTGCGGCCGCGGCGGTCGCTGCGAGCCATCGAGAGGTTCGCTGCCGCCTGCGGCGCCCGCGCAGCGAGGTGAGCAGCGCGTCCAGCGACGAGTCATGGACGCGGACTTGCGGGATCGACGGGACGGAACCGACTCGCTGCAGCAGTGCCGGCAGCGGTGCGGCTTCGGCGAGCTCGTGTCGGCAGCGGTCGCATCCCGGCAGGTGTTCGTCGAATCGACGGCGGTCCTCGCTGCTCAGTCCGCCGAGGACGTAGGCGCCGAGCATCAAGTGGATGTCGTCGGTCATCGCAGGAGTCCCATCTCGTCGAAGGCGGCCCGCAGCGCGCGGACGGCGTAGTAGCTGCGCGATTTCACGGTGCCCGGTGGTAAGCCGAGCCGGTCGGCAGCCTCGTTGACCGACAAGCCGTCGTAATAGAGCGCCTGGACCACCTCGCGATGGTCTTCGGTCAGGCGGCTGAGGGCTTCGTTGATGGTGAGGACCTCCAGAGTCGCGTCCACGCTGTCGTCGCTCGGCGCGGCGTCGAGGCGGGCGTCGTCGTGGACGAGCCGCGGCCGTCGTTCCTGTGAGCGCCATTCGTCGGTCAGGATGTTGCGCGCCGTCGCGAACAGGTAGGAGCGCGCGCTCCCCTCCGTGACCCGGATGCGGTCGATCGAGCGCCACGCGCGCAGGAACGTCTCCTGGAGCACGTCCTCGCCGCGATGCGGGTCGGCCAAGAAGGACCGGATGGACGCCCGCACCGCGCGCGAATGCTCGGCATAGAGGGCCGCGAGTGCTCTTTCCTCGACGGACTCCCACGCGCCGAAACGGGTGCTGTCCGGCTCACGCCGGGCAGCACCGCGCGATCGCATCAGGCGGTGCCCGCGATGTGGAAGCGGACGGTCTGCGCGGGGCCCGCCAGGCCCAGCGCCTTCACATCACGCACGTCGACCTGCCCGTCGTCGTTCGCGTCCTTGACCACGGCCGGCGCGTCATTGAGCACCCCGTCGTGGTTGCTGTCGCCGACGACCGCGACGGTCAGCGTGGTGTCGACGTCGATGCCCGCGAACGGCGCTCCGATCAGCCAGGTGTCCTGGATCTGCGCGCCATGCCGGTTCTGGTCGACGAGTGCCGTGACGTTGAACAGGTTGGCCAGGTTCGTTCCCGGGCCGGAGAACCCGGGCAAGCTCGCCGAGCTGTTCGAGTCGAGTACGACCAGGCCAGGCAGGTGCTCGTCGGCACCGGTGGAGAAGCTGCCCGGGAACGGCGGCGCGTTGTTGTGCACACCAGGTCCGGTGAGCTGCGGGGTGGTGAAGCCCGCTGCCTCGACGCTCGGATAGCGGACCTTCAGGTCGACGATCCAATCCTTGCCGTTGTCGCCGGCTACGTCGCCGGGCCGTGGCGTCAGGATCTGCGCGGCGGCCGGTGTAGCCGGGTGGGCGTCGGACGGAGCAGCCACGGCGCTCACCGCGGCGGTACCCACGCTCGCGGTTGCCGCGACGCCGGCGGCGAGGATCAGGGCCTTACGTCGAAGCTTCATCGGTGCGTCTCCTCAGAGTGATCAGGTGCAATCGGTGGATGGCTACGGTCGGCTGTACGCCGGGTCATCGCTGATGGTTCAACCGCGCCGCGGTTGTGCCGCAGATCGCCCTGCGGGGCAGGGTCGGGCTCAGCCTCATCCGATTCCGGCGCACACCGGCGGACGCGGCTCGTCGATGATGGGCGCGGCCCTGTCGGCGAGGAAGAACGTCGCGTAGACGACGGTCGGCTCGGTGCCCTCGTTGACCAGGACGTGACTCGGCAGGTTCGCGGCTTCCCAGAACGCCTGGCCCGCCGGCACGACCTCGCGCGCGCATCCGGTGCGCGACGCCTCGTAGAGCGTCGCGGTGCCGGACACGACGGTCACGACCACGGCCCCACCGTGGCTGTGCCAGCCGGACGTCCCGCCCGGAGCGACGGTCACCCGCAGAGTGGCCATGTCGACCGGCCCCTTCGTGTCGAGCTTGAAGCGAACGGGCAGGTGCCGGCGGCAATCGCGTCGACTGTCTGCCCGCTGCTCGGCGTGCCCGACGCCGGGCCGATCGACAGTGCAACCAACCCTGCCGCCGCGATCAACGTGCCTATCGCGCCGGCAGTCCGCCGGCGCATCCCGGTCCATTTCATCGTGATCTCCTCACCCTTGCGTGTCGATGGACGGGCACAGGTCTAACCGTGGCCACTTAGCGCGCTCTTTGCGGAGCCTTGGCCAGGCCGGGACAATGGCGGCTCATGGGGGGTGGCGGATCAGCAGCGGACGTGCGCGTCTCGTTGCTCGGCGGATTCGCTGCCTCGGTCGACGGTGAGCCAGTCGGCGACAGCTGGCGCCTGCGCAAGGCCAAGACGCTCGTCAAGCTGCTCGCGCTCGCGCCGGGACACCGCATGCATCGCGACGCCGTCCTCGAGATGCTGTGGCCGGACGCTGACCCGGGCGCTGCCACGAACAACCTGCACCAGACCGTCCACGCCGCGCGCCGGGCGCTCGGCGCGACGCAGATCGCCCTGCGCGACGACGTCTTGCACCTGTGCCCGGACGACGTACTCACCGTCGACGTCGACGCGTTCGAGCAGGCCGCCGCCGAGGCACGAGCCAGCCGGGACGTCGACCACCTGCGTGCCGCGCTCGCAAACTGGACCGGCCCGTTGCTGCCCGAGGACGAGTACGAGAGCTGGGCCATCGCGCATCGCGAACGCCTGCGCGAGACGCACGCGGCGCTGACGTCGCTGCTCGCACAGCGGCTGGTCGAAGGCGGCGATCCGGGTGCTGCGCTGGCCGTGCTCGACTTGGTCGTCCCCGACCGTCCGATGGACGAGCCGCTGCACCGCGTCCTGATCGCGGCGCTCGCCGCGCTGGGCCGTCGCTGGGACGCAATCGCGGCCTACGAACGGCTGCGAGACGGGCTGGAAAAGGAGTACGCCGCCGAGCCGGAACCGCCGACCAAGGCGCTGTATCGCCGGTTGCTCACCGGCAGCAACCCACTGGCGACCACGACCCCGCACAACCTGCCCGAACCCGCGACGAGCTTCGTCGGCCGCCAGCGTGAGCTGGGCGAACTGGCGTTGAGCCTGGAACGAACCCGGCTGCTCACGCTGACCGGTCCCGGCGGAGCGGGCAAGAGCCGGCTCTCGCTCGAGCTCGCCCGTCGGGCAGCCGCGACGGCCGAGTTCCCGGACGGCGTCTGGCGGGTGCAGCTCGCCGGCGTCAAGGACGACGAGGCGGTCACGTCGACGGCGGCGTCGGCGTTGCGACTGTCGCTGCCGGGTGGCGTGCCGTCCACGTTCGCGGTGGCCGACCAGCTCGCCACACGGCGCCTGCTGCTCGTGCTCGACAACTGCGAGCACCTGCTGGCCGCGTCCGGCGAGCTCGTCGCCGAGGTGCTCGCGCGCTGCCCGGACGTCATCGTCGTCACGACGAGCCGCGAACCCCTCGGGCTGGCGGCCGAGATCGTGTACCGCGTGCCGTCGCTCGAGGTTCCGGCCGATCACGCAGGCGTCGATGTCAGCAAGCTGGCGCGGCTCGAAGCCGTCCAGTTGTTCGTCGAGCGTGCCCAGCACACCGCACCGCGGTTCGAGCTGCAGCCGGAAACGGCTGACGCCGTGGCGCGGATCTGCCACCAGCTCGACGGGATGCCGCTTGCGCTGGAGCTCGCCGCGGCCCGGCTCGCGCACCTGACGGTGACTGATCTCGCCGACGGCCTGAGTGACGCGTTGACGCTGCTGGCCCGTCGCGGTCCCGGGCAGCACCTCGACCGGCAGCAGACGCTGGCCGCGACCCTGGACTGGAGCCACGACTTGCTGGAGCCGGACGAGCAGGTGGCGTTTCGCCGGCTGGCCGTGTTCGCGGGCGGCTTCGACCTCGAGGCGGCCGCCCATGTCTGCGCTGATGCCGGGCCTGCGGTCGACCTCGTCTCGCGGCTGGTCGACAAGTCGCTGGTCGACGCCGACACGTCCGGGCCGTCCGCACGGTATCGGCTGCTCCAGGTGGTGCGGCAATACGCCGACGTACGGTTGACGGACGCGGGCGAGGCGGCGGCGACCCGGCGGCTTCATCACGAGTGGTACGCGACCGCCGCCGCCGCGCACGATCCCGACCGCGGCGTCGCGATCGTCGGCGAGCCCTCGCCCTGGTTCGACGACGAGCAGGACAACCTGCGTGCGGCCCTGTCGTCCGCGCTCGCCGACGACCCGACCCTGGCGCTGCAACTCGCGACGACGACGTGGCGCTTCTGGCTGACTCGCGGGCTGATCGCCGAGGGCGCCCGATGGCTGACGCTTGCCCTCGATCGCTGCGACGACCGGTCCTCGATGCGCGCGCGGGCGCTGGCGGCGACCTATCTGCTCCAGGTGCGCCAGGGCCGGGCGCCCGGCCTCACCGCGATCGGGGACGAGATCGTCGCGCTGCTGTCCGAGCAGGACGATCCGGCCGAGCTCGCGCACGGGCGCCACCAGCAGACGCTCGTCACGTTCATGAGCGGCGACTGGGCTCGAGCCGACG
>DASXRA010000458.1:0-8072 GCA_036506855.1 Jatrophihabitantaceae bacterium | reverse complement strand
GTCGTGCTCGAGCGGCTGTCGAAGTTCAACGGCGACACCCACGCCGACATCACGCCGGGGGAGTACACGCAGCTCACCGGCCGGGCCGGACGCCGCGGCATCGACGTCGAGGGCCACGCGGTCGTCCTGTGGAGCCCGGAGGCCGACCCGACACGGGTCGCCGGCCTCGCGTCGACCCGCACGTATCCGCTGCGCTCGTCGTTCCGGCCGTCGTACAACATGGCGGTGAACCTCGTCGGCCAGATGGGCCGCGTTGCCGCGAGACAGCTGCTCGACTCGTCGTTCGCCCAGTTCCAGACCGACCGGTCGGTCGCGGGACTGGCCAAGCAGATCCGGCAGAGCGAGACGACGCTTGCCGAATACGCGGCTCAGATGCACTGCGACCGCGGTGACTTCGCCGAGTATGCGGCGCTGCGGCGCGAGCTCTCCGATCACGAGGCGGCGATATCGCGCGAGGGTGCCCGGATGCGCCGCGGCACCGTCGTTGCATCGCTCGAGACGCTGCGCCCGGGCGACGTCATCCGCGTCCCGGGCGGGCGGCGCGCCGGGCTGGCCGTGGTGCTCGATCCGGGCGTCCACCCGCACGACGACCCGCGGCCACTGGTCGTGACCGAGTCGCGCTGGTCGGGCCGGCTGACGCTCACCGACTTCCCGGCGGCGGTCGACGTGCTGGCCAAGGTCCGCGTGCCCAAGCACTTCAATCACCGCTCGCCGCAGGAGCGGCGAGACCTCGTATCGTCACTTCGCGCCGCCGACGTCCCACCCGCGCCACGCCGCGGCCCTCGGGGTGCCCCGGCGATCGACGACCTGGAGGTGCAGCGCCTGCGCGCCGCGCTGCGGGCCCATCCGTGCCACGCCTGCCCGGATCGCGAGATGCACGCCCGGTGGGCCGAGCGCTACAACCGGTTGGCGCGCGAGAGCAGCGCCCTGCAGCGCCGCATCGAGGGCCGGACCGACTCGCTCGGACGCACGTTCGACCGGATCTGCGAGCTGCTCGACGCCCGCGGCTACCTCGCCGCGGACGAGACGACACCGGCCGGGCGCCAGCTGTCGCGAATCTGGTCGGAGTCCGATCTCGTCGTGTCCGAGTGCCTGCGCGCCGGGGTCTGGGACGGCCTCGACGCCGCCGAGCTGGCCGCCGCGGTGTCGACGCTCGTGTACGAAGCGCGTCGAGACGAGCACCTTGCCGATCGGATGCCGACCGGCGGTGTCCGCGAGGCGCTCGCCAGCACCGTCCGGATCTGGGCCGACCTGATCGACAGCGAGTCCGACCTCGGGTTGCCGCGCAGCCGCGAGCCGCAGCTCGGCTTCGTCTGGGCGGCATATCGCTGGGCCAGCAACGAGAGTCTCGATCGGGTGCTGGAGTCGGCGTCGGACGCGGGGGTCGAGCTATCCGCCGGCGACTTCGTCCGGTGGTGCAAGCAACTGCTCGACCTGCTCGACCAGATCGCGGACGCACCGCCCCCGACCGGCGCGCGCGGCCCGGTCGCGGAGCGGGCACGAGCGGCCGCCCGAGCGATTCGCCGCGGCGTCGTCGCGCAGAGCATGATGCCCTGATCGCTACGGTTGGTCACTTCCGCAGTAGCGTATGTCACGGGGTGAATGCAGTCGGGACGGGAGAGGGCGAGATGACATCCGAGAACGGTGAGCCGGGGCAGGCAGGTCACGGCGACCAATCCTGGCCGCCACCACCGCCCCCGCCGCCCGCGCAGCAGCCGAGTTCGCCGTGGGCACCCGAGCAGGCGCCGCCGGCCGGCGACGAGCCGGAGGCGCGGGCAGCACGGCCAGACGCCGAAGAAGAGGCCACGATGGTGCGCCCGATCTCGTCGATCCCGATCGGCTCGATCCCGATACCCGAGGGCGGCGACGCGGGCGACCGCACTACCAACTACGGCCAGCTGATCTCGTCCGGCCAGGAGCGGCCGGCCGGGTCCGAGCCGCCGGACTCCGCCCCGCCCTCGCCGTCCGACGACGAGCGCACCCAGGCGTTCTCCCGCTCTGATCTGGCGTATCCGCCGTCGCCGACTCCGACTCAGCAGATGCCGAATCTGCCACCGTCCTACGAGCCGCCCCAATACGAGCCGCCCGCCTACCAGCCACGTTCCTACGATCCACCGGCCTACCCACCGCAACAGCAGCAGCCGTACCAGCCGCCGTATGGGCAGCAAGGCTATGGCCAGCAGGCGTACGGGCAGCAGGGCTACCCGCAACAGGGCTACGGCCAGCAGCAGCCGTACTACCAACAGGGCTACCCGCAGCAGCCGCAGACACAGGCCTACGGCCAGCCGCCCTACCAGCAGGAGTACGGGCAATACGGCCAGCAAGGCTACGGCCAGCAGCAGTACGGCCAGTACGGCCAGCAGGGAGCGCCGTACACGCCGTACTCGACCGATGAGCAAGGCAAGCGACGGCTGTGGCTCTGGGTCGCTCTCGTCGTCGCCGTCGTCGTCATCGCGGTGGGTGCCGTCGCGTTCATCACCAAGCCCGCAGCTCTCGGGTTCAAGAAGGTGCTCGACCACACCGCAGTAGAGAGGTTCATCGAGCAAGAAGGCTTCTCGGATGTGCAGTGCAACGGCGGCAAGAACCCGAAGGTCAAGAAGGACGCGACCTTCGTCTGCGCGGCCGGGGACGGGCACAAGATCACGGTCCGGATCCTGAACTCGAAGGGCGACTACCGGGTCGTGAACGTGAGCTGAGCGTCAGCCGAGTGCCCGCGCGATCGCGTTCAGGACGCGGTTGATCGAGCTGTCGATGCCGTAGCGGTCGGCGAGGTCGACGAGCGCGGCCGGGTCTGCCGGAGCCGACGGCAGCGCGTCGTCGATCTCGGGCAGCGGTGCGTCAGTCCGGCCGCGGACGACTCCCGGCGCCACCGACAGGTAGTCGCGTGCCGCGCGGATCTTCGCGGCGGCACCGGCCGGGAAGCCGTCGTCACTCGACAGCGCGGCGGCGACGATCTGCTCGACGGAGCCGAATCGCGTCACGAGCACCGCGGCCGTCTTGGGGCCGACTCCGGCAACACCCGGCAGCCCGTCGCTCGGGTCGCCGCGCAGTGCGGCGAAATCTGCGTACTGCGCGGCAGGTACGCCATAGCGTGCCTGCACCTCGTCCGGCCCGAGATCCTCGAGCTTGGCCACCCCCCGCCCGACATAGAGCACGCGGACGCGCTCGTCGGCAAGTGCCATCAGGTCGCGGTCGCCGGTGACGATCTCGCACGGATCGGCGTCGCGGGCGGCGAGCGTCGCCATGACGTCGTCCGCCTCGAACCCGTCGGCGCCGGCGGTCGCGAGCCCGAGCGCGGCCAGGGCGTCCAGCAGCACCGGTATCTGCGGCACCAGCCGGTCGGGGATGATCTCGCCGCCGCCGGGGGCGGCGCGGTGCGCCTTGTAGGACGGCAGCAACGCCACCCGGAACGCCGGGCGCCAGGACAGGTCCAGGCATGCGACGTAGCGGGCCGGACGGCGGCGCTCGATCAGCGTCGCGTTCATGTCGAGGAAGCCGCGCACCGCGTTGACCAGCATGCCGTCCGGCGCGGTCACCGACTCCGGCACGCCGAAGAACGCGCGGAAGTAGAGGCTCGCGGCGTCGACCAGCATCAGCGTCACGCCGAGGACGGTAACGTGCCTGCGGTGCTGAGCGTCATCGGAGAGGCCCTGATCGATTTCGTCGACGCCGGCGACCACTCGACGTTCGCGGCATACCCGAGTGGCAGCCCGCTCAACGTCGCGGTGGGCCTGGCCAGGCTCGGGCACGGGACCGAGTTCATGGCGCGATTCGGCGACGACACGTTCGGCCGGATGCTGCGCGCGCACGCCGAGCGCAACGGCGTCGGCCTGTCGTCGTCGGTGGCCGCCGCCGAGCAGTCCTCGCTGGCGATCGCCACGCTCGACCAGGACGCCAAGGCACACTACGACTTCTACCTCACTGGCACCGCGGACTGGCAGTGGACCGACGCCGAGCTCCGAGTCCCGCCCGCAACCCGGATCTTGCATGCGGGATCGCTCACATCGTGGCTGCCGCCCGGCGCGGATCGCGTCATCGAGATGCTGCAGCGGGTTCGTGACGACATGCTGGTCAGCTACGACCCGAACGTACGACCAGGACTGCTCGGCACACCGGAGCACGCTCGCGAACCGATCGAGCGGGCCGTCGCAGTCGCCCATCTGGTCAAGGCGAGCGACGACGACATCGGCTGGCTCTATCCCGGCGATCTCGAGGACGAGATCGCGGCGCGCTGGCTGGCGCTCGGCGCGACCGCGGTCGTCATCACTCGCGGCGAGCGCGGTGCGCGCGCGTACCGAGCCGGCGCCGCGCCGCTCGAACGGCCGGCTCCTGAGATCCGGCTCGTCGACACGATCGGTGCCGGCGACGCGTTCACGTCCGGGTTGCTCGGCGCGTTGGCGCGAGCCGGTGTGCGGGACGCCCCTGGGCTGGCCGCCGCCGATCTCGTCGAGGCGCTCGACGAGGCGATCCTCGTCGCGGCGCTGACCTGTGAACGAGCCGGTGCGGACCCGCCGACGGCGGCCGAGCTCGAAGCGGCTAGTACACGCTCCGCGCCGGATCGGTAGACCCACGCACGACGAGCTCGGTCGGCAGCACGTGGACCTCGGGTTCCTGGCCGGGTTCGGTGATCGCGGCGAGCAGGCGGGTGGTCAGCTCCTCGGCCTGCTCGATCACCGGTTGCCGCACCGTCGACAGATCGAGCAGTTCGGCGCTCGCGTGGTCGTCGAAGCCGATGACGGCGACGTCCTGGGGCACCCGCAGTCCGGCCCGCCGGATCGCGCGGATCGCCCCGTAGGCCATCTCGTCGGACTCGGCGAACAGTGCGGTCGGCCGAGTCGGCAGCTCCAGCAACGACCGGGTCGCGGCCTCGCCGCCGTCGACCGTGAAGTAGCCGAGTATCTCCAGGGCCGGGTCGTACTCGATGCCTGCCTGCTCCAGTGCGTCGAGGTATCCGATCCGCCGGTGATGCGGTGGGGTGAACCGCATCGGGTCCGAGGCGTCGCCGCCGATAAGCGCGATGCGGCGATGGCCGAGCTCGACGAGGTGCCCGACGGCGTCCCGAGCACCCTGCTCGTCGTCGATGCGGGTCGAGTGCAGGCCGGGCTGGTCGACGCCCAGCATCCCTACTGGAATGCCGAGTTCGCACAGGGCGGCCGCCTCGTCGTCGGTGAGCACCAGGCTGGCGATGACGATCGCGTCCACGCGCTTGCGTACCGGCATCCGGGTGAAGAAGCGCTGCCGTCCCTCCTCGTCGCCCAGGTTGTAGAGCAGCAGGTCGAGGCCGGCGTGGTGCAGCACGCTCTCGACCGCACCGAGCACCTCGGCGAAATACCAGCGATGGACGAACGGCACAACTACCCCGACCGTGGCGGTGCGCCCGCTGGCCAGCCGGGCGGCGAACGGTGAGGCCACGTAGTCGAGTTCCTGCGCCGCGGCGAGGACGCGGTCGCGCGTGGCGGTAGCGACGTCGGGCAGGCCGCGCAGCGAGCGCGACACCGTGGCGATCGACACGCCCGCCAGCTTTGCGACATCCTCGATGCTGGAAGTCATTGGTCTGAACCGCCACTGTAGGTCGAACGGCTCCGCACCGGTTGCCGGGAACGCTAATCGATTGTCGCGGGCAAGCAAGTCGGGCGGGCATTCTGGTCGCGTGCGCACCGTTTACCGCAACAGCCGTGTTTACACCGCCGCCACGCCCGCCGCCACCTCGATCGTCGTCGAGGACGCCCAGATTGCCTGGATCGGCGACAGCGACGCCGACGCCCCGTCGGCGGATCGGGTCGTTGACCTCGAGGGCGCGCTGGTCACCCCGGCCTTCGTCGACGCGCACGTGCACGCGACGTCGTCCGGCCTCACGCTCACCGGCCTGGACCTGTCCGGCGCGGCGTCACTGGCCGACGCGCTGGATCGCGTCGAGCGGCACAGCCGGGCAAGCCGCGGTCGCCCGGTGCTCGGCCACGGCTGGGACGACACGTCCTGGCCGGAGCGGCGTCCGCCGTCCGCCCGGGAACTCGACCGTGCCGGGTACGGCGGCCTGGTGTACGTCGCCCGGGTCGACTCGCACTCGGCAGTCGTCTCCTCGGCGCTGCTCGCCGCGACGCCGGGAGTCGGTGCGCTGCCGGGCTACCGGCCGGACGGCTGGCTGACCGGCGACGCCCATGACGCCTCCCGCGTGGTCGCCTTCGGGTCGCTGAGCACGCCGGCCCGACGTGAGGCGCAGCGGGCGACCCGCTCACATGCCGCCACGCTCGGGATCGCCTGCCTGCATGAGATGGCCGGCCCCGAGATCTCCAGTGCGGACGACCTGGCCGGGCTGCTCGCGCTGGCAGCCGCCGAGCCGGGGCCGCAGGTCGTCGGGTACTGGGGCGAGCTGCTCGGCATCGAGCTGGCCCGCGAACTCGGAGCGTCCGGGGCCGGGGGAGACCTGTTCTGCGACGGCTCGCTCGGCTCGCACACCGCGGCCCTGACCGAGCCCTACGCAGATGCTCCGGGCAATTCGGGCCACCTGCGGTTCGACCCTGGCGAGATCGCCGAGCACATCCGGCGCTGCACCGAGGCCGGGCTGCAGGCCGGGTTCCACGCGATCGGGGACGCTGCCGTCGACGCGATCCTCGACGCCGTCGAACAGCTGGGCCTCGGCGCGGGCCAGGGGCATCGCGTCGAGCACGCCGAGATGGTCACCGATCCGCGGCGGCTGGCCGCGTCCGGGCTCATCGCGTCGATGCAGCCGGCTTTCGACGCTGCCTGGGGCGGGCCGGTCGGCATGTACGCGCAGCGCCTGGGCCCCGAGCGGGCGGGCCGCCTGAATCGCTTCGCCGAGCTCGCGGCGGCCGGCGTGCCGCTGGCGTTCGGCTCGGACTCGCCGGTGACGCCGATGAACCCGTGGGCGGCGATCCGCGGCGCGGCCTACCCCTCCGAGCCGGGCGCGGCAATCAGCGCCGCCGCAGCGTTCGCCGCGCACACGACGGGCGGCTGGCGCGCGGCCCGCCTCGACGGCGACGGATCGGGCGTGCTCGCGCCCGGTGCCCCCGCGACGTTCGCCGTGTGGGACGCCGCGTCGCCGGCGGAGGGGCTGCCCGACGTCCGACCTGGCACCGACCTGCCGCCTTGCCTGCGCACCGTCGTTCGCGGCGAGACGGTATTCGCCGTCTCGTTCTGAGGGTCACCGGGGATACTGGCCAGATGCACCTGCGGCGCGTCGATCCGGCCGCGCCCGTTCGCGCCCGATGGGCCGCCCTGATCGCTGTCGGCGCCGGGCTCGCCAGCCTGCTCGCGTTCCCGCGATTCGGCGTCTGGCCGCTGGCGTTCGTGAGCGTCGCCTCGTTCAGCGTCGCGGTGCAGGGCCGTCGCGCCCGCACGGCAGCGTGGCTCGGCCTCGTCTACGGCGCGGCGTTCTTCGTCCCGCTGCTGCACTGGACCGGCGTGTACGTCGGGCCGGCCCCGTGGCTGATCCTCGCGATCGCCGAGGCGGGCTACTTCGCCGGGATGGGTGCGGTGCTGTGCTGCGTGCAGCGGCTGCCGTTCGCGCCGTTGTGGATCGGCGCCACCTGGGTACTGCAGGAGGCGATTCGCGACTGGAACCCGTTCGGCGGCTTCCCGTGGGGACGCTTGGCGTTCAGCCAGGCGGACTCGCCGATGCGCTGGCTCGCTGCCCTTGGTGGTGCCCCGCTCGTGACGTTCGGTGTCGCGGTCGGCGGCGGTGCGCTCGCGCGGCTGATCCTGTCGGCGAACATCCGTGCCTGGCGGGCAACGGCGATCAGCGCCTCGGCGCTCGCCGCGGTGCCCGTGGTCTGCCTGCTGCTCGGCTTGGCGCTGCAGCCCCCGTCCGACGCGCACGGGCGAACGACGACGATCGCGGTCGTGCAGGGCAGCGTCCCCGATCGCGGTCTCGGTTTCGAGGACCGCCGGCGGCAGGTTCTCGACAACCACGTGGCCGAGACGATGAAGCTCGCCGCGGCGATCCGCGCCGGCACGCAGCCCAAGCCCAGCCTGGTCGTCTGGCCGGAGGACTCCTCCGACCTCGACCCGTACACGAACGCCGACGCCGCAGCAGAGATATCGAGCGCGGTCCG
>DASXRA010000457.1:0-10674 GCA_036506855.1 Jatrophihabitantaceae bacterium | reverse complement strand
TGAGCCAGCAGGTCCTTCGTCGACGTCTTGCCGGACGAGCCGGTGACTGCCACCACGATCACGCCGGTCAGCCGGCGCACCACTGCCGAGGCCAATGCCGCGAGCGCGGTGAAACCGTCGTCCACCTCGATACTCGGCGCGTCGACCGGTCGAGTGACGAGCGCCGCCACGGCGCCGGACGCGATCGCCTGGCCGACGAAGTCGTGGCCGTCGGCGTGCTCGCCGGGAAACGCGAGGAACAATCCGCCGTGCGCGACCCGTCGCGAGTCGAACTCGACCGGGCCGGTGACGGGAGTATCGGGGTCGGCGCCGCGCAGTCGTCCACCGGTGATCTCCGCGATGTCGGCGAGCGTGAGGCGTATCAACTCATGCGCTCCTCGATCGCCCGGCGAAGGACGTCGCGATCGTCGAACGGGTGGACCACCCCGGCGACCTCCTGCCCGGTTTCGTGCCCCTTGCCCGCGATGAGCACCGTATCGTGCGGGCCGGCAGCGGAGACGGCGGCCTCCACGGCGCTCGCGCGGTCGCCGATCTCGCGCACATCCCCCCGCTCGGACGCCGGCACGGCCAGCGCGCCCGACAGCATCGACGCCCGGATCGACGCCGGGTCCTCCGAGCGCGGGTTGTCGTCGGTGACGATGAGCAGGTCGGCGCCGCGCGCGGCAACCCCGCCCATGACCGGCCGCTTCGCGCGATCGCGGTCACCACCGCAGCCGAGCACCACGATCAGCCGTCCCTTGGTCAGCGGCCGCAGCGCGCCCAGCGCGCCCTGGACGGCAGCGGGCTTGTGGCTGTAGTCGACGACGGCGAGGAACGGCTGGCCGGCGTCGATCCGCTCCATACGCCCCGGTACGGACGCACTGGCGACGGCGGGGGCAGCGACCTCGACCAAGACGCCCGCGGCGTCGAGAATCGCGAGCGCCAGGAGGGCGTTCGCCACGTTGTAGCTGCCCGGCACGCCACACCCGGCCATCACGTCCACGCCGGGACCGGTCGCGCGGAAGATCGTGCCACCGTCGGGCGTCGCGTGGATGTCGCTGGCGCGCCACGTTGCGGTCGGGTCGCCCGTGGTGCTCACGGTCGCGACGCCGTCGCCGACGAGCGACGCGAGCCGGCGTCCCCACTCGTCGTCGACGACCACGATCGCCGTGCGCGCACGTCCGTCGAACAACCGCGCCTTCGCGGCGAAGTAGTCGTCCATGTCGCGGTGGAAGTCGAGGTGGTCCTGCGACAGATTGGTGAACGCAGCCACCGCGAAGTCGATGCCGTCAGCTCGTCCCATCGCCAGCGCGTGACTCGACACCTCCATCGCCACCGCGGCGGCGCCCCGCTCGCGCATCACGGCGAGCAGCGCCTGCACGTCCGGAGCCTCGGGCGTCGTGAATCCGGTCTTGACGGTCTCGTCGCCGATGAGCGTGGCGACCGTGCCGATCAACCCGCTCACCATGCCCGCCGCGGCCAACCCGGCACGTACCATGTAGGCCGTCGTGGTCTTGCCACTCGTGCCGGTGATTCCCAGCACGGGCACGGCCCGGCTCGGCCGGCCGTAGATCTCGGCCGACACCGCGCCCAGCCGAGCCCGGACGTTGTCGACCACCACGACAGGTACGCCCGGCGGCACGAGCAGCAGCCCGTCGCGGTCGGTGAGCACGGCGACTGCACCCCCGGCGGAGGCGGCCGTGGCGAACCTGGCGCCGTGCGCTGCGCGTCCGGGCAAGCCGGCGAACAGGTCGCCGGCGCGCACCCGGCCGCTGCTCGCCGTGACACCGCTGACCGGCACGTCCGCGCCGATCAGCTGCCCGCCCGCGAGCGCGGCGAGCGCGCTGAGTCGTTGCGGCTCGACCTGCCCCGGCCGAGGCAGGGCCTCGCGGCGCTCAGACATGTCAGCACACGGTACTGGGGCTGCTCAGCCTTGTTGCCGCGTCACACACCAGCAGCGGGACGTGTCGGGATTGCGAGCCGGTCGGCGGGATGTGCGCGTGCTGCAACTCGTAGGTCGCGATCTCGTGGTACAGCGGCGCAGCAACGTCACCGCCCTCGAGACCGTGTGCCGGGTTGTCGATCATGATCGCGACGACGAACTGCGGATTGTCGGCCGGCGCGATGCCGGCGAACGTGTCCCAGTTCATCCAGTCGCTGTACCGGCCGCCGTGCGCCGGATCGGGCTGCTGCGCCGTCCCGGTCTTGCCGGCGACGCGATAGCCGTCGATGGCTGCCTTGATACCCGTGCCGCCGGGGAGGATGACCGATTCCAGCATCGTCCGCACCGTCTTTGCCGTCTTGGCGCTCACGACGCGTATGCCGGCCGGCTGCCGGGTGACGCTCGTGGCACCCTCGGCGTCGGTGACCGATCCGACGATGCGCGGCGGCACCCGGACCCCGTCGTTTGCGATCGTCTGGTACATCCCGGCGAGCTGCAGGACGGTCATCGCCTCGCCTTGCCCGATCGGCAGGTTGGCGAACGACGATCCGGACCAGGTGTCGGGAGTGGGCAGGATGCCGGCGCTCTCGCCGGGCAGTTCGATCCCCGTGCGGGTGCCGATGCCGAACTTGCTCTCGTACTTGTACCAGGCCGCGCCGCCGAGCTTCTGCGCGATCTTCAGCGTGCCCACGTTGGACGACTGCGCGATGACGCCGGTCGAGGTGAACGTCTGCGTCGGGTGCCACCATGCGTCGTGCACGGTGACGTCGCCGATGTCGACGCTGTCCGGGACGCGGAAGGTCGACTTCGTGGTGATCAGCCTCTTCTCGACCGCCGCCGAGAACGTCACGACCTTGTTCGCGGATCCCGGCTCGAACACGGTCTCGATCGGCGGATTCAGCGGCTTGTCGCCGATCGAGTCCGTCTCGGCGGGATTGAACGTGCCGTTCGAGGCGAGTGAGAGCACCTGCCCGGTGCGTGCGTTGAGGATGGCCACCTGCCCACCTCGCGCTTTTGAGGCGGCGACTGCGCTATCCAAGTACTTCTGCACCGTGAACTGCAGATCCTCGTCGATGGTCAGCGCCACGGTGCCGCCGTTGACGGCGTTCTCGCGGACGTTCGGCCCGCTGGGATTGACGTTGCCCTGCCCGTCGACGGCATAGGTGAGGCTGCCGTCGTGACCGGCCAGCACATTGTTGTACCCGTACTCGATGCCGGCGCCCCCGCTGCCGTCCGAATGGACCATGCCGACGATGTTCGCGGCCGTCGACTGGGCCGGGTACTGGCGCTGCGTCGTCGCCTGGGTGTATATGCCGTGCAGCTTCAAAGCCTCGACCTGCCGGGCGACCTGGGGCGGCAACGCCAGCGCCAGCACGGCGTACTGCCCCGGCTTGCCGAGCAGGATCTGCAGGTCGGACTGCCTGCGATGCAGCAGCGGGGCGAGCCTGGCCGCGTACGAGGCACGGTCGCGAGCCGCGATCTGCTGGGGGTCAGCGGTGATGTCCTGCGCGTTGGTCGTGTAGGCGAGCACCGTGCCCATCCGGTCGACGATCTGGCCGCGCAGTGCGTGCAACTCGACCGTGTCGACGCGTTGTGCCGCGGCCGCTCCCGCGTAACCGGCGCGGTCGACGCCCTGCAGCTGGACGAGCCGTCCGCCGATGACCACCAGCAGCGTGCACACGGCGGCGAGGCCGACCCGCAGTCGCCGATCGAACGCGCCCAGCGTGATCGGCTTGCGGCGCCTGCGCCGGGGGCGACGCTGGGCATGCGGCTTCAGCGGCTTCGGCGGCGCCGGTGACTTGCGCCGGGCCGGTGGAGGCTGTCGCCGGGTGGGTGCTGCCAGTCGCTGCGGCGGCTGCCTGCGAGCCTGCCTGACCGGTGCCGGCTGCTTGACCGCAGGCCGGGCGGGCGTAGCGGGCTGACGGGGCGGTGCGGGCTGACGGGGCGGTGCGGGCTGACGGCGCGGGGGCGCCTGCTGACGCGCCGGACGAGGCGGCGCGACGCGATGCGGCTGCGGCGGGCGTGGCCTCGGCGCTCGCCCGCCGGTTCCGGGGGCGGGCCGGCGGTGAGGATCGCCGGGCAGCCGGATCATCCGGCGCCCGGCGCGGTGGTCGGGTGCGTGGCCGGCTTGGTCGCCTTCTTTGCCGGCTTGGTCGCTTTCTTGACCGCCTTCTTGGCCGGTTTCTTCGGCGGGTTCGGCCGCAACGGTGCCGGCGCGGTGGCCGGCTGCGGCTCGCCGAGCACCTTGACACTGCCGTCGGGCTGGATGCTCAGGAACGCGGGATTGCCGGCCGGCACCATGCCGAGCTTCGCTGCGTCGCCGGCCAGGGCGGCCGGCGCCTGGCGCGCGGCGAGCTCGGCCTGCACCTGCTGGACGTCGTCTGCGAGGTTGGCGTTCGACTGCGACAGCGCGTTGCGCCGAAGCTCCTCGGCCGCCGCCGCGGTGTTCAGGGCGAGCAGCGAGCACATCCCGCCGATGAGCAGGCCGGCGACCAGCAGCACGAACGGCGCACGACGCGGGCCGGTACGGACCACCGCCTGAGGGGCCCGCGACGCGACGAGCCTGGGCCGCGTCCACCCGGTGCTCTTCGGATGCTGACGCCTGGCCGGATGCGGCCGAGCGGGCACCGCACGAGGCCGAGGCGACACCGCACGAGGACGGGCCGGTACCGCACGCGGCCGGGCCGGCGCAGCCCGCCGGGCCGCGCCGCCGTCCCCGACACGAGCCGGGGCACTCATGCCGGCTCCCGGATCCGTTCGGCGGCGCGCAGCCGTACCGACGCCGCCCGCGGATTCGCACTCACCTCAGCCTCGGTGGCGCCCTCGCCGCGCGTGAGCAACCGCAGCTGCGGACCCCGGTCGGCGAGCGGCACCGGCAGGTCGGGCGGTGTCGTGTCGACTGCCAATCCGGCGAGTGCCTGCTTGACCAGGCGATCCTCGAGAGAGTGATACGAGAGCACGATGATGCGGCCGGCGACACGCAAAGCGGCGATCGCGCCGGGCAGCGCCTCGCGCAGGGCGTCCAGCTCGCCGTTGACCTCGATCCGCAACGCCTGGAACGTGCGCTTGGCCGGGTGCCCGCCAGTGCGGCGGGTCGCTGCCGGGATGGACGAACGGACGAGCTCGGCCAGGCGCGCCGTCGAGGTCAGCGGTTCGCGGACGCGCTCGCGGGCGATTGCCTGCGCGATCCGCAGCGCGAAGCGCTCCTCGCCGTACTCGCGGAGAACGCGGGCGAGCTCTGGCACCGGATAGGAGTTGACGATCTCGGCGGCCGTCCGGCCGGCGTCCTGATCCATGCGCATGTCGAGCGGCGCGTCATGGGAGTACGCGAAGCCACGCTCTGCCACGTCGAGCTGCATCGACGACACGCCGAGGTCGAAGAGCACGCCGTCGACTCTTGACATGCCGAGGGAGGCGAGCACCTCGGGCATCCGGTCGTACACGGCGTGGACGAGATGGGTCCGCGGGCCGAACGCGGCGAGACGTTCCCGGCTGCGTTCGAGGGCTGCCGGATCGCGGTCGAGGCCGACGAGCGTCAACTGCGGATGCGCGGCGAGCAGCGCGGCCGCGTGGCCGCCGAGGCCGAGCGTCGCGTCGACGGCGACAGCCGGGCGGTCAGCCAACGCCGGGCCGAGCAGGGCGAGGACGCGATCGAGCATCACCGGGACATGTTCTGCACCCGAGGCCGACGCCGCGTCGCGCGCGTCGTCTGATGCGTCCATCAGCGTCTCGTCCTTCGCTATAGGCGGCTCATCGGCTTGTCGGTCGGTGGCGGCTGGGCCGCCCTGGTTGATTGCTTCGTCCGGCCGGGTCCCCGCCCGCCGGTCTCCGCGTTCTCGCTTGGCACCGGGGAAGGTGCACCAAGAAAGAGGCGGCGACGGGAGGAGGCCGGGCCGGACGATCGCGTGTCGGTGAGCATCAGGGCGCGGTCACAGCAGCCCCGGCAGCACCTCCTCGGCGGCGTCGGCGAAGGTCTGTTCGGTGTTGTCGAGGTACTCCTGCCAGGCGTTGGCGTCCCAGACCTCGACGCGTGTGTTCGCCCCGATGACCACGCTGTCCTTGGTCAGCCCGGCGTAGTGCCGAAGCGGCTGCGGAACCGTGATCCGGCCCTGCCCGTCGGGCACCTCGTGCGAGGCGCTCGCGAAAAAGACGCGGCTGTAGTCGCGAACGCGCCGATCGGTGACCGGCGCGGTACGGAGCAGTTCGGTGAGCCGGTTGAACTCGGTGACCGGGAAGACGAACAGGCAGCGCTCCTGGCCCTTGGTGATCACGAGCCCGCTCTCCAGTTCGGAGCGGAACTTCGCGGGCAGTGCCAGGCGCCCCTTGTCGTCGAGGCGTGGCGTGTGCGTACCGAGGAACATCGGTTGCACCCCCCACCTCGGTCAGAGTCTCGACGGCTGTCCCCACAGCGCCCCACCGTACCCCACTTTCCGCCACCGTCAACGACGACACCCGCCTATCGAGGTGTCGAGGGCATGCTTGACGTGAGGAAATCCGGAGTGTCCAGTGTGGTGGGGAGTCGTGGGGAGCCGCGTCCGGATCACGCCCCGTTATCCGGACGTGTTCAGATTCGGGAATACTCGACGCGACACTCCGCACATGGCGAACCGGGCCCCGAATTCAGGGCGGCTGAGTGCGCAGGGACGGCAGAGGGCCAAGAGATTGGTGGAGCGCGTGGAAAATCCGCATCCAGATGACCGTTCGCATCCGCCCGTAGTGGCGGCCAGGCACCCCGGGGCAGGTTTGCAAGCTGTGGTGGATCTCGACGAAATCGGCGCCGTTCGCACCGTCGGCCAACGGATCGTGGCGAACATCGAGCAAGTGATCGAGGGCAAGGCCGGCACCATCCGGCTCGGCTTGGCGGTGTTGCTCGCCGAAGGGCACCTGCTGATCGAGGACGTGCCCGGCGTCGGCAAGACGAAACTCGCCAAGGCTCTCGCGCGGTCGATCGACTGCTCGGTGCGCCGGGTCCAGTTCACGCCGGACCTGCTGCCCAGCGACATCACCGGTGTGAGCGTCTACAACTCCGAGTCGCGCGACTTCGAGTTCAAGCCGGGGCCGGTGTTCGCCAACATCGTGGTCGGTGACGAGATCAACCGCGCGTCGCCGAAGACCCAGGCGGCCCTGCTCGAGTGCATGGAGGAGCGGCAGGTCACCGTCGACGGCGTCACGTACCACCTCGAGACGCCGTTCATGGTGCTGGCCACACAGAACCCGATCGACATGGAAGGCACGTACCCGCTGCCCGAGGCGCAGCGCGACCGGTTCACCGCGCGAATCTCGATGGGCTATCCCGACCACGCGGCTGAGATGGCGATGCTTGCCGAGCATGCGTCCACCGATCCGCTCGATGCCCTGGAGCCGGTCTCGGACGCGGCCGAGGTGCGAGCGCTGATCGGCGTCGTCCGCGCAGTACACGTCGCCGAGGGCATCAAGGCCTACGCGGTCGACCTGGCCGACGCGACGAGGCGCGCCGTCGACGTGCGACTGGGCGCCTCCCCCCGCGCGACGTTGCAATTGCTGCGCGCGGCAAAGGCATGGGCGGCTCTCGACGGCCGCGACTACGTGATTCCAGACGACGTGCAGGCGCTCACCGGCCCGGTGCTGGCGCACCGACTGCTGTTGACCGCCGACGCCAGCATCGGTGGGCGCAGCCCCGAGGACGTCCTGACCAAGGTCGTCACCGCGGTACCGATCCCCGCGCCCGACCAACCGGGTCGCCGGTAGGCCATGCAGCGCATCCGGCCCGGCTTCACCACCCGCGCGCGCTGCCTGGTCGCGGGCGGCCTCACCGCCGCGATCTGCGGGCTGCTGTTCGGCGAGACCGACCTGGTTCGCGCGGGCTGCCTCGTGGTCGCGGTGCCCGTCGTCGCGGCGATCATCGTCAACCGCTCGCAGGTCACCATCGCCAGCCGCCGCGGCGTGTCGCATGCGCGTGCGGCGGCCGGATCCGAGGTGGTCATCCAGCTGACGGTCACCAATCGCTCACTGCTCCCGACCGGCGCGCTGATGCTCGAGGACCGCCTTCCGGCCGGGCTGAGCGGCCGGGCCCGGTTCGTGCTCGACGGCCTCAACGGTCGCGAGACACGCACCGTCGCGTACCACATGCCGGCGCTCCCCCGCGGCAGCTACAACGCCGGTCCGCTGCGGGTACGGCTCACCGATCCGTTCGGGCTCATCGACGCGACGCGATCGTTCACCGCGCGGTCGCGATTCGTGATCACCCCGATCGTCGACCGACTCCCGGACCTGCACCTGCCGAACTCATGGGATCTCGGCGAGAACGCCGGCAGCCACTCGATCGGCTCGCGAGGCGCCGACGACGCGTCCACCCGCGAGTGGCGACAGGGCGACGACCTCCGCAAGATCCACTGGCGATCCACCGCGCGCACCGGCGCCATCATGGTGCGCCACGAGGAGCGTCCCTGGCAGGGGCACGCGACATTGGTACTCGACCTGCGTGCGCGCGCGCACAACGCGTCCCCGCACGCTGCCTCGATCGGCGACGACCGCGACGACCGCAGCATCGAGTGGGCGATCAGTGCGGTCGCCAGTATCGGCAGCCAGCTGTTCCTGACCGGGCGCGAAGTCAGCCTGATCGCCGACCCGGCCGCCGGCGAGCGGATTCGATTCGCGTCGCAGAGCTCGTTCGTCGACCACCTCGCCGAGGTGGGCCCGACCAACAGTGACAGCCTGCTGGCGGCGGTGCCGCACCTGCGGGCGGCGATGCGCGACTCCACGGTCGTCGCCGTACTCGGCCGGGTCGACGACGCGAGCGTGCACGCGCTCGCCGAGGCGCACCCGCGCGGTTCAGCCACGCCGGCGTTCGCGATGCTGCTCGACGTCGATTCCTGGTACAACGCCGGCGCGGGCGATCAGGCTGCGGCCGAGGGCGCCAGCCCCGCGCCGGGCACGATCTGGACGGCCGAGAGCCGGCGTGTCGCCGAGACATTGCGCGCTGCTGGTTGGTGCGTTGTGCCTGCGCGAGCCGGCGAGTCGATCCCCTCCGTGTGGACGCGCCTGCTGCGCCAGCGCGCTGCTTCGCCGGGCAGCTCGGCGACACTGGCCGCCCCCCGACTGACGACGCTGCAATGACTACCGCACCGCAAGCGACGCGCCCATACCCGGGCGTCTCGAGGGTCATGCTCGCCGGCCCGGAGAACGCGGCACGCCGTACCGGCGCGGCTCTCGTCGCGTCCGCCGTCTCGGTGCTGCCGCTGCATCAGGTGTTCACCGACTGGTCCTGGCTGCCTGACATCTGGGTCGCGATGCTGCTGACGATCGGCCCTGCTGCCCTGCTGCGCATGCGGTGGGCCGCGCGCAGCGTCCAGTTGCTGCCTGGGCTCGCGATCACCGCGTGCTACCTCACGGTGCGGTTCGTGCCGGATCACGCGTGGGCGGGACTGCTTCCCCTGCACGGCACGTGGCATGACATCGCGACCTTGACGTCCGCATTCGGCGACACCATCAGAGACAGCTCAGCACCGCTGCACTCCACGGTGCCGGTGCGCATGATGCTCGCCGCGCAACTGACGCTGCTCGCCGTGGTCGTCGACCTGCTCGCCGTCGTGGCGCGGCGCCCGGCACTGGCCGGCGTGCCGTTCCTGCTGCTGTTCACCATTGCCGGGGCAGTGCCCCGGCATGCGGTCGCCTGGGTGTGGTTCGGCGCCGCGGCCGCCGGCTACCTGCTGCTGCTCGGCTCCGACGCCCGCGACGAGCTGTCGCGCTGGGGACGCCTCATGCCGCGCAGCGTCGGAGCCTCGCGCGCCGCGGTCAAGGCGTTGTCCGCTCGGCGCATCGGCGCGATCGCGATCGCGTTGGCCGTACTCGTCCCGCTCATCCTGCCAGTGCGGTCGAGCAACGTGCTGGCCGACGCACTGCACGGTGGCACCGGCGGCAACGGCAAGGGTGGCGTCAGTCTCTCGCCGTTCGCGTCGTTGAAGGGTGAGCTCAACCGCAAGAATCCCGAGACGCTCTTCCACGTCACGACGACCGGTCTCGGCGGCCGCGACCCGTTCTACCTGCGCCAGGTGGTTCTCGACCGCTACGACGCCTCGGGCTGGCGACAGAGCGACCCGGGTCGCGCCGAGCGGCTCGACTCGACCCAGTTCGAAACCGAACCGGCGACCGATCGAACCGCGCCCTTCAGCTATTCGGCGACGATCCAGATCGACAAGCTCAACGACGTCGATGCTCCGATCTTCGGGGCGCCGACCGGCATGGGCGGCCTGTCCACCCGGTGGGGATGGAGCCCGCAGAACGGAGTAGTCACCGGCGGGCGAACCGGGGCCGGCGACAAGTACACCGAGGACGTCGCCGAACCGGATCCGACGCTCAGCCAGCTCCAGAACGCCCGGACGCCGGAGGACCGCAGGTCGTTGACGCGCTGGCTGGAGTATCCGGCCGACCTGCCACCGGCGGTCATCTCGCTGGTGAAGAATCAGACAGCCAACGCCAAGACTCCTTACGGGCGGGCCCGAGCGATCTTCGACTACTTTGCCGATCCGCAGAACGGCTTCAGCTACAGCCTCACGACCAAGGCCGGAGACTCCGGCAACGACCTGCAAGATTTCATCCTGTTGAACAAGACGGGCTTCTGTCAGCAGTACGCCGCGGCGATGGCCATCATGTTGCGGATGGCGGACGTGCCGGCGCGAGTGGTGCTCGGCTACACGCACGCCAAGCCCGACGCGAAAGGCAGCTTCGCGGTGACGACCAACGACGCCCACGCATGGGTCGAGGCCTACTTCGAC
>DASXRA010000456.1:0-2543 GCA_036506855.1 Jatrophihabitantaceae bacterium | reverse complement strand
CGCTCAGGTGATCGCACATCTCGCTGGACAGCACCTGCATGTACCGCGCGAGCACCACCAGGTCGATCCGGTGCTCAGCGATCAGGCCGAGCAGCTTCGACTCCTGGTCCGCCCTGGTCTCGGCGGTCACCGGCAGGTGGTGGAACGGCACGCCGTAGGCGGCGGCGAGCGCGCCCACGTCCGGATGGTTCGAGACAACGGCCGGGATGTCGACGTGCAGCGCCCCGATCTGCCAGCGATACAAGAGGTCGTTGAGGCAGTGGCCGACCTTCGACACGAGCAGCAGCGTGCGGCAGTTGACCGTCGAGTCGTGCAGTTCCCACTGCATCGCGAACCGCTCGGCGACGTGCGCGAAACCCTGACGCAATTCGGCCGGACGCGTCGCGCCGTCCGTCGCGACGAAGTTGACCCGCATGAAGAACCTGCCCGTGCTGTCGTCGCCGAACTGCTGGCTGTCGACGATGTTGCACTGCCGCTCGGTCAGGAAGCCCGATACCGCGTGCACGATGCCGATCCGGTCGCGGCACACGAGCGTCAATACGAGGTTCGGCATGTCGGGCCGAGCGTAACGGCGCCGGACGGGACGCGCGCGGTACAGCGGTGGCCGCGAGCGGGGGAGGCATGCGAGGCTGGTGGGCATGAGCTCCTCCGCGCCGCCTCCGCAAGATTCCGAAAACCCCGAGAACGAGCCCGACGTCAAGGACAAGTTCCGCGAGGCGCTGGAACGCAAGCGCGGCCACCAGGCCGAGCGCAACGCCGAGGGCGAGGGCCACGACTCGTCGAAGATCCACGGCGCCCACGGCCCGGCGACGAGCCGTCGCGAGTTCCGCCGCAAGAGCGGCGGCTAGGCGCGCTGACGAGAGAAGCCGCCGCGGGATCATCGACTGCGGCGTGCCGTGACGATCCAGGCATGTGAATCGAAGTACACGCCCCGGCCGGTGTCGTGCGCCGCGAGGGCGGTGCGCAGGCGGTCGAGCGCGCTCTCGGTTTGCGCAGCGTCCAGCCGGGCTAGCGGATCCTTCGTCATCTTCAGCTTGAGCACCGCGTCCAAGGCACTGGCTGTGTCCGGGCCGTAGTAGATCGGTTCGTGCACGCCGGTGACGTCCACCCCGGTGAACCCCGCCGCGGACAGGATGCCGTCCACGGTGGCTGGATCGGCGAGCGAGAACGGATCCGCGCCCGGCGCCGGGTGCGAGTCGCCGAAGACGCCACGGATCGCGGCCTCCCACTCCTGGCGGTCGCGGTGCTGCCAGACCAGCTGCACGAGCCGCGCCCCGGGACGCAACGCGCGCCCGATGTTGGTGAACGCGGCGACCGGGTCGGCGAAGAACATCGTGCCGAACCGGCTGATCGCGATGTCGAAGTGCTCCGGCGCGAAGCGGTGGACCTGCGCGTCGGCCTGCACGAACGAGATGTTGCGCAGCCCCTCTTCCTGGCTCAGCCGGCGGGCCTGGACCAGCATCGACGCGGAGACGTCCACGCCGAGTGCGCTCCCCGAAGGCGCGGCCCGGGCGGCCTCCCGCGTCGTCTGGCCGCTGCCACACCCGATGTCGAGGACGCGATCGGCGAGGCCGATGTCGACGGCCGCGCGCAGCCGCTCGTGATAGCGGTGCAGTTCGGCGTCGTAGTCGAAGAGGGCAGCACTGCGGTGCTGATCGGGCGTCCCCGTCACGTGCCCCCGGTCGGGCTCGAACCGACACTTGGACCCTTTTAAGGGGTCTGCCTCTGCCAATTGGGCCACGGGGGCAGCGTCAGGATAAGCGTTACGACACGCGTGGCACGGAGCGCTTGCCGGCGGCCTGCTCGAATTCGGTACGTGGCTGCTGCAACTGGCCGAGCGAGACGACCTCGCGGCGGAAGAACAGCGCGGCCGTCCAGTCGGCGAGCACGCGGATCTTGCGGTTCAGCGTCGGCATCCGCGAGACGTGATAGGTGCGGTGCATGAACCAGGCGATGACGCCGCGCAGCTTGATGCCGTAGACCTCGGCCACGCCCCGGTACAACCCGAGCGAGGCCACCGAGCCCGCGTATTTGTGCTCGTAGTCCTTGAGCGCGGAGCGGTTGAGGTACGCGACCACGTTGCGGGCGAGCACCTTCGCTTGACGTACCGCGTGCTGCGCGCTGGGCCCGGTGAGCGCGTCCGGGTCCTTGCTGGTCACGTCCGGTACCGCCGCGCAGTCGCCGGCGGAGAAGACGCCCTCGACGCCGCGAACGGTCAGGTTCGCGTTGCAAGGCAGGCGGCCCTTGTCGTCGCGTGGCAAGTCGGTGGCGGCGAGCACGGGGTTGGCCTTGACGCCGGCCGTCCAGACAACGGTCTCCGCGTCGAACTCATCGCCGTCGCTGAGCACCACGTGCCCGTCGACGACCGAGTCGAGCCGGGTGTCGAGGCGCACGTCGATCTTGTGCTCCACGAGCCGTTCGACCGTGTACAGCGACAAGCCGAGCGAGACCTCGGGCATGATCCGCGTCGCCGCCTCGACGAGCACCCAGCGCATGTCGTCCGGCTCGATGCCGTCGTAGTAGCGCGTCGCGTACCGCGCCAT
>DASXRA010000455.1:0-3915 GCA_036506855.1 Jatrophihabitantaceae bacterium | reverse complement strand
CTGGCCGACCTGGTCGAGGCGGCCCTTCTGCGCTACCCGACGCTGGGCGTCGAGCGCGACGGCAACGTTGTGCTCGCCCGCACGTCGCTGGGCCGTGCGCACCGGGTCGCACTGGCCGGGCACCTCGATACCGTGCCGACCGCCGGAAATGTCCCGTCCCACGTCGACGGCGGGCGGCTGCTCGGCTGCGGGGCGTCCGACATGAAATCCGGAGTCGCGGTGCAGCTGCGGGTGGCCCACATTGTCGGGTCCGGAGCGCTCGATCCGGGCACGGACCTGACCTGGGTGTTCTACGACTGCGAGGAGGTCGAAGCCGACCGCAACGGACTGGGCCGGCTGGCCCGCGAGCGTCCGGACGTGCTCGCCGTCGACCTTGCGATCGTCCTCGAGGGGACGTCCTGCCTGGTCGAGGGCGGCTGCCAGGGAACGCTGCGGGCAGACGTCACGCTGCGCGGCCGCCGCGCGCACAGCGCCAGGTCGTGGCTCGGCGAGAACGCGATCCACGCGGCCGCGCCGGTGCTGGCGACCCTCGCGGCATACCAGCCACGCAGCGTCGAGGTCGAGGGCCTGACCTACCGCGAAGGTCTCAACGCCGTCGGCATCAGCGGGGGAGTGGCCGGCAACGTCGTCCCCGACGAGTGCACGGTCACGGTCAACCACCGCTTCGCGCCGGACCGGTCCGAGGCCGAGGCGGAGGCACACGTCCGCGAGGTGTTCGCCGGGTTCGACGTGCACATCACCGACTCCGCGCCCGCGGCCCGTCCGGGCCTGGACTCGCCGCTGCCTCAGGCGTTCGCCGCCGCTGTCGGGGGGCAGCCGCAGCCGAAGTTCGGCTGGACGGACGTGGCCCGCTTCGCGCAACTCGGCGTCCCGGCGCTCAACTACGGGCCCGGCGATCCGAACCTGGCGCACAAACCCGAGGAGTCCGTCGAGATTGCACACATCGCCGAGGCCGAGGCCGCGCTGTTGCGGTTCTTGGCAGGCTGACGCCATGTCGACGCAACCTGAGGACGGTCAGCCGGCCGAGCGGCAACGCGGGCCGGTGCTGCTTCGGCGGGGACAGGTGCAGCCCGGGACGACCGACCAGCGCCTGCTCGACTCGCGCGGGTCGTCGGACTGGGTGCACACCGACCCGTGGCGGGTACTGCGAATCCAGTCGGAGTTCGTCGAGGGATTCGGCCTGCTCGCCGAGTTGCCGCGAGCCGTGTCGGTCTTCGGCTCGGCGCGCACGCCGGCCGATCATCCGGAGTACGCCGCCGGCCGTGCGCTAGGCGGTGCGCTGGCCCGGGCGGGCTTCGCCGTCATCACCGGCGGCGGGCCGGGCGCGATGGAGGCGGTCAACCGCGGCGCGTCCGAGGCCGGAGGCGTCTCGGTGGGGCTCGGCATCGAGCTCCCATTCGAGCAGCGGCTCAACGACTGGGTCGACGTCGGCATCCACTTCCGCTACTTCTTCGCCCGCAAGACGATGTTCGTCAAGTACGCGCGGGCGTTCGTGATCATGCCGGGCGGCTTCGGCACGCTCGACGAGCTGTTCGAGTCGCTCACCTTGGTCCAGACGCGCAAGGTCACCCGCTTCCCGGTCATCCTGTACGGCACCGCGTACTGGGCCGGGCTGCTCGACTGGATCCGCGGGTCGGTGCTCCCGGCGGGCAAGATCGGCGCCGCGGACGCGGACCTGCTGGCCGTCACCGACGACGTCGACGAGATCGTCGCGCGGATCGTCTCCGCCGCCGGCGAGCGTTCAGGGGGCCGCGCCGCGGAGTGACGGCGCTCAGGCGAGGCCGCGGCGGGCCACCGAGGGCGGCCGGGATCCGCGGATGCTCGCCACCATGTCGAGCACGTGCCGCGTCTCGCGGACGTCATGCGTGCGGAACACGCGCGCGCCGTGCCAGGCCGATATCGCCGTGGCAGCAAGCGTGCCGGCCAGCCGCTCGGCGGGCGGCAGGTCGAGAGTCTCGCCCACGAAGTCCTTGCGCGACAGCGCGACGAGCACCGGCCAGCCGGTGCCGGTCAGCTCGTCGAGGCGCCGGGTCAGTTCGAGCGAGTGCCATGTGTTCTTGCCGAAGTCGTGCGTCGGGTCGACAAGGATGCCGTCGCGCCGCACGCCCGCCTCGACCGCCCGCTCGGCGGCGTCCGTGACGGTGGCCACGACGTCCGCCACGACGTCGGCGTAGTGGACGCGGTGCGGGTCGGTGCGCGGGCCGAGGCCGCCGGTGTGGCTGCATACCAGGCCCGCGCCGGTGCTGGCGGCCACCTCGACCAGAGCGGGGTCAGCGCCGGCCCAGGTGTCGTTGACCAGGTCGGCGCCGGCCGCGATCGCCTCCGCGGCGACCTGTGCACGCCAGGTGTCGACGCTGATGACCAGGTGCCCGAAACGCTCACGAATGCCGCGGATGACCGGTAGGACCCTCCGCAGCTCCTCCTCCGCGTCGACCGGCGGGCCGTATCCGGCGCGCACGCCCCCCACGTCGACGATGTCGGCGCCGGCGTCGACGGCACGCTCAGCCGCGTCCAAAGCGCGAGAGAGGTCGACGTTCGCGCCGCCGTCGTAGAACGAGTCCGGTGTTCGGTTGACGATCGCCATTACGGCGAACTGCCCCGCCACGAACTCCTGCTGGCCCAGTCGAAGCATCACCTGACCACGGTGACAGATGGCGGGAGCTCAGGCAGGCATGCCACGATCGTCGGGTGCTGACGTTGTTGCTGTATGGCCTGCTCGCCGTGTTCGTGATCGCCGCCCTGTTCGGGCTGGCCGTCTTCGTGCTGCCGAAGGGTGAGCAGATCTCCCCGCCGTCCCCGGATACGCGGCCCTGGGAGGCGTTGCCCGACCGCCCGCTGCTCCCCGAGGACGTCATCGCGACCCGGCTGCCGGTGGCCCTGCGCGGGTACCGCTTCGCCGAGACAGACCTGCTGCTGGACCGGCTGACCCTGGAACTACGCGAGCGCGACGAGGAGATCGAGCGGCTGCGTGGCGCTGCTGGTAGCCGGCAGGGATCCGATGACGCCGACCCGTCCGATCCCAGCGCCTACGATCCCGACGCCTACGCCCCGGTGGATGAACGCTGACCTGCAACGGTGCGGATGGGCCACGTCCGCACCGGAGTACCTCGCCTACCACGACGAAGAGTGGGGTCGCCCGCTGCACGGCGACAAGCCGCTGTTCGAGCGGATGTCGCTGGAGGCTTTCCAGTCCGGGCTGTCGTGGCTGATCATCCTGCGCAAGCGCGCGGCCTTCCGGGCTGCCTTCGCCGCGTTCGACGTCGCGTCCGTCGCGGCCTTCGACGAGCGTGACGTCGAGCGCTTGCTCGCCGACGCGGGCATCGTGCGCAACCGGGCGAAGATCGAGGCGACGATCAGCAATGCCCGGCGGGTCGTCGAGGCGGTGCCGGAGGGACTCGACGCGTTGCTCTGGTCGTTCGCCCCGGACGAGTCCCGCCGCCCGCTGACGTTGGCCGACGTTCCGGCCACGACCCCGGCATCGGTCGCCATGGCCCGCGCGCTGCGCAAGCGCGGATTTCGCTTCGTCGGCCCCACGACCGCGTACGCCCTGATGCAGGCGACCGGCATGGTCGACGACCACATCGCGACCTGCTGGCGCGCGACTGCCTGAAGACCGCGCGCCTGCCTAAAGACCGCGCGTCTGCCTGAAGACGTTAGCGACCGCGGAACGTCGGCTTCTGCTTGTTCACGAATGCGGCCACGCTGCTGCGATGGTCCTCGCTGGCGCCCGTGCGCGTTTGCATCTGGGCCTCCTTGGCCAGCGCCTCGCCGAGCGTCGACGTTGCGGCGAATGCGATCGACTCCTTGATCGACGCGTAGGCGAGCGTCGGGCCATTAGCCAGGCGGGCGGCCAGCTCGTGCGCGGCGGGCAGCACGCGCTCGGGCTCGACGACCGCGTTGACCAGACCCATGTCG
>DASXRA010000454.1:0-3313 GCA_036506855.1 Jatrophihabitantaceae bacterium | reverse complement strand
GTCGACCAGATCAGCGCCGGCGTGCTGCGCGCGAAGCGCACGGCCGCGATTGCCCAGGTCGACACAGGCAGGTCGGCGGCCAACCAGGCGCTTGCGTCGGCCAACTTCGCCGACATCCAGAGCGTCGCGCAGGGCGTGCGGGACGTGCGGGACGAACTGGCCGCGAGCGGCAACGACGCAGGCCTGTTCCGGATCGTGATCAAGTCCGAAACTCAGAACCAGTCGCTGGCCGGCGTCTTCGACCCCGACCCGGTGCCGACGACGCTGCGGCGTGTCGTGCAGGGCAACAACGTGGCCGTCCAGTACTCGCGAGTGAACGCCTCCGCGAGCGGACCACAGGTCTCCGGCTTGGTCGTCGGCGAGCCCGTCCGGGCACAGGGCGGCCTGTTCGAGATCTACTACCTCTTCCCGCTCAGCGCCGAGGAGGACACCCTCGCGCTGGTGCAGCGCACCGTCTTGCTGGCGGGCCTCGGTCTGGTGCTCTTCGTGGCGATGATCGCGGTGATCGTCACCCGGCAGGTCGTCCGTCCGGTCCGCGTTGCCGCCCGGACAGCGGCGCGCCTTGCCGGCGGTGACCTCTCGCAACGGATCAAGGTTCGGGGGACGGACGACATCGCGCAGCTCGGCCAGGCGTTCAACGAGATGGCGGGCAGCCTGCAGCGCCAGATCCGGCGGCTGGAGGACATGTCGAGGCTGCAGCGGCGATTCACCAGCGACGTCTCGCATGAGTTGCGGACGCCCCTGACCACCATCCGGATGGCCGCCGAGGTGCTCCACGCCCGGCGCGGATCCTTCCCGCCGCAGATCGCCCGCTCGGCGGAGTTGCTGCAGACCGAGCTCGATCGGTTCGAGTTGCTGCTCGCCGACCTGCTCGAGATCTCCCGGTACGACGCCGGCGTCGCCCGCCTCGACGCCGAGATCATCGACCTGCGCGCCGTGGTGCGCCGCGCCGTCGACGCTCACCGGACGTTGGCCGCCCGGCACGGCTGCCAAGTCCTCACCGAGATGCCCGCGGAGCCGGTGGCCGTCGAGATCGACCCTCGTCGCGTCGAGCGGATCCTGCGCAACCTGCTGGGCAACGCCCTCGACTACGGCGACGGTCGCCCGGTCGTCGTGACGATCGGCGCCGACGAGGAGGCTGCAGCCGTGACCGTCCGCGACAACGGCGTGGGCCTGCGTCCAGGCGAGGCCGGCCTGGTCTTCAACCGCTTCTGGCGTGGCGACCCCTCGCGCAGCCGGCTCACCGGAGGCACGGGGCTCGGCCTCGCGATCAGTCTCGAGGATGCGCGGCTGCACGGGGGATGGCTGCAGGCGTGGGGTGAGCGCGGCGTCGGCGCCCAGTTCCGGTTGACGGTGCCGCGTCGCGTCGGCCAGACGCTGTCGTCCTCGCCGTTGCCGCTGGAGCCTTCGGTGTTCATCGGTGACCTGGACGGTCCGCGATGATGCCGCGGCCCGCGATTCGCCGCCTGCGCCGCGTCGGCGTCGGCGCTGCTGCGGTCGCGATGGTGGTGTCGGCATGCTCGGGCGTGCCGTCGTCCTCCTCGCCGGAGGTGATCCACCCGGCCGAGGGCAACCTGTCCGCGGCCGGGCAGCCGCTGATCACCCCGCAACCCGGTGCCGAAGCCCGCGAGATCGTCAAGGAGTTCCTCAACGCGAACGTCGGCGAGCCGGACGACCCGGGAAGTGCGCACCTGTTCCTCACCCCCGGCGAGCAGAGCAAGTGGTCCGACAGCACGGTCGCGATCCTCCAGCAGGATCCCCGGATCGACTTCGCCGTGTCGGCCGGCGACAACAAGACCCGGGTGACGGTCAGCGGCACCCAGATCGGCCGGCTCGCAGCCGACGGGACGTACACGCCTGAGCCGGCCCCGACGGGCGGCGGCGGCCAGCTATGGCAGAACACGTTCACGCTCGTGCGCGTCGACGGCCAATGGCGCATCAGCGACCTGCCGGACGGTCTGATCGTGACCGAGGCGGACTTCACGGCCGCCTACCTGCCCGCGCGCAAGCTGTACTTCTTCGACCTGCAGGAGGAGCACCTCGTCCCCGATCTGCGGTACTCGGCACTCACGAGCGAGCAGGCGATCGCGTCCTGGCAGCTGACCCAGCTGCTCGGTGGCCCCCGTTCACAACTCGACGGCGCGGTCCGCAGCGAGGTGCCGCGCAGCCAAGGCGCGCTGTCCGCGCGTCCGTCGGTCAAGGTCAGCGGACAGTTCGACAGCATCGAGTTACCCGGAAGCTCGCAGCTCGACGCGCCGACGAAGCGGAAACTCGCGGCCCAGCTGATGGCGACATTCGGCCAGCTCGACGCGCAGGCGGTCATGACCATCACCGACGGCGGTCGCCCGATCGACATTCCGTCGATTCCGCAGCGCTTCACCAAGTCGGACATCTCCGCGGCGACCGGTCTGTTCGGCTCCATCCAGCCGCCCGTCTTCTACATCGATCGCCCAGGAAGGCTCGTCGACGCGAAGGGCACGCCGGTAGAAGCGAATGGCAAGCCGTTCAAGGGTCCGCTCGGCCCTGGGCCGCACATCCTCACGTCCGTGGCTGTCGCGGCGCGAAACTCCGACAACTACGAGGTCGCCGTGACTACGGGCAGCGGCGCGTCGGAGGCGCTCTGGATCGGCAAGCTGGTCAGCAGCCTGCACAAGGCCGAGGTTGGAATCGGGCCGCTGACCCGCCCTTCGTGGGCGCCCGGGCTGACCGAGGCTTGGGTCGCATCCGGCACGCACCTGTTCCGCGTGTCCGATCGTGCCAAGGCGATCGGCGTCGAGACCGGCTTGTCCGAGGGCGCGATCACAGCGTTGCGATTCAGCTCCGACGGCACCCGTCTTGCATTGATCGTGCAGGGCAAGACCGGCGGTGCGCAGTTGTGGATCGCCGCGGTGGTCCGGGCGAGCGGGCCGGTGCGCCTGGACAACCCGCAGCAGATCACGACGCCGGACTACGCGCTCACCGACGTCGCCTGGAACGACGACACGACGCTCTACGTCATCGGCAAGGATTCGAGCCACAACCCCGGGATCTGGTCGATTCAGGCTGACGGATCGAACCTGCAATCGCGTCCGACCCGCGGATTGCCGAGCGCCCCGGACAGCATCACGGCCGCCCCGGGTGGCGGCATGCCGGCATGGGTTTCGGCGGGCGTCGGCGTCTTCCAGGAGACGTCTGACTGGGAAGGGCCGAACAATCAGACGACCTACGGGTCGAATCCGGTCTACCTGGAGTAGGGGCTCTGGATCCCGTCGTCCACAGGGCGTTCGGCTATCCACAGGTCGGCGCGTGGGCTGCGCGCCGGTTTCGCCGGGCC
>DASXRA010000453.1:0-4775 GCA_036506855.1 Jatrophihabitantaceae bacterium | reverse complement strand
AGGCCGAGATCTCGGCAAGCAGGGCCTCGGTACGCGCGGCGCGGCGTTCGTCGAGGACGCGCTGCCCTTGCGCCGTGATATGGACCAGGGCGGCCCGCCCGTCCGTCGGATCCGCGACCCGCCGGACGTATCCCGATTCGGCCAGGCGGTTCACCAGCGCGGTCATGCCCGGTTGGGTCGTGCCCTCTCGGTCGGCGAGCTCGCAAAGCCGCAATGGCCCGCCGTCGGACAGCGTGCTGAGCGTGCCCATTGCGGTCATGCTCATCTGCTTCGGCACCGTCCGGAATGCCCATCGGACGAGGCGTTGGACACCCTCGGCAACGGCTTGGTCCTGGGTTCCTGTCGGCACTGCAGAATTATATAATGGCATTATGTAATTGCGGAAGGCAGACTTAACCTGTGCGCACCTTCGCCGACGCTCTTCGCGAGGACGTCGTCGTACTCGACGGCGGGCTGGCCACCGAGCTCGAACGGCGCGGCAACGACTTGTCGACGCCGCTGTGGTCGGCCCGGTTGCTCGCGGACGAGCCGGCCGAGATCGTCGCGGCGCACCGCGCGTTCGCCGACGCGGGCGCCCAGGTGGCGATCACGGCGAGCTATCAAGCGTCGTTCTCGGGTCTCGGCGCCGAGGCGGCGGTGCTCATGCGGCGCAGCGTGTTGCTTGCCCGCGAGGCGACATCCGGCTGGGTCGCCGCGTCGATCGGACCATACGGTGCCGTACGGGCCGACGGCTCCGAGTACCGGGGCGACTACGGGCTGACCGTCGCCGAGCTGCGCGCCTTTCACCGGCCGCGGCTGCAGGTGCTCGCTGATGCCGGCGCGGACGTCCTGGCGGTCGAGACGATTCCGTGTCTCGCCGAGGTCGAGGCGCTGCTCGCCGAGCTGGGCGCCGTCGGCGTGCCCGCGTGGCTCTCGCTCACCTGTGCCGGGACGCGGACCCGAGCCGGCGAACCGGCCGAGGCTGCGTTCGCCATGGCGCGCGACTGCCCGGCGGTGTTCGCGGTGGGCGTCAACTGCATCGATCCGCGCGATGCGCCCAACCTCGTCGCGCTGGCGGCACGGGCTAGCGGCCGGCCGGTCGTCATCTACCCCAACAGCGGCGAGACGTGGGCGGACAGGAGCTGGCACGGCTCGGCCGTGTTCTCTGCGGATGACGTGACCGACTGGATTCGGCGGGGCGCTCGGCTGGTCGGCGGATGCTGTCGCGTCGGCCCCGCCGAGATCGAGCAGCTGGCCCGGACGGTACGGGCCACCGGAGTTGAGGTCGACCGGACGAGCGAGCACCCTGGACTGGCATAGCACCCCACACGAGCGTGAGGAGGTAGCGATGCACGCACGAAAGGGCGACTGGCTCGTGGTGGAAGGCCGAGACATCAACCACCACGCCCGGCGGGGACGGATCCTCTCGGTGCGATCGCCCGAGGGCGAGCCGCCGTACGAGGTGAGGTGGGCCGACAACAACCACGAGGCGCTCGTGTACCCGGGCCCGGACACGCACGTCGTCTCCGGCGAGGACGCATCCGATCCCAACCTCTGAGCGCCCTGGCTGAGTTCGGCTCTGAGTGCCCTGGCTGAGTTCGGCTGACCCCCAGCGGGGCGGGGTACCGGCATTCGGCGCTTGTGCTCTGCCTACATCAATGTGAGCAGAGCACAAGCAACCCGCAGAGCGACCCGGCCAGCCCTCGACACGCCGACGCGCCCTACGCGAGCTGCCCAGCCGGGTACGGACCCCGAGGCTCAATGCGACGCGGAGATCAGGTCGGCGCGATGGGCGCGCAGCCACTGGTGCGCACGCGCGTACCGATCGGCCCAGCTCGACCAGAGCTCGGAGAACGCGACGTGCCCGTCGCGGCTGGCGTCCTCGATGATCGCGCTGATCCAGGCGTTGGCCGCGACGGTCGCGCGAACGACGTCACGCCGAAGCGCCGCATCGGCCCCGTAGGTATCGAGCAGTAGGCGGAACCGCGACAAGGCGCGGCCCTGCCGCGAATCCTCGATATCGCGCTCGTCCCACAGCGGCGCCCAGAAGCACGCGGCCACGGCGAGCTCCCACGCGACGGATCCGGGAGCCGCCAGGTCGAAGTCGATGAGCGCCACCGCCTTGCCGTCGCGGAAGATGACGTTGGCCGGGTTGGGGTCGTTGTGCGTGACGAGCGGACCGCGCCACGGTGCGGGCACGGGTCGCTGCCACGCGAGTCGTTGGCGCGTGACGAACGTGCTCGCGTGCCGGTGATAGTCGCGCAGCAGGACGGCGACGCTGCGCAACGCGTCGTCGGTCAGGGCCCAGTCGGGCACCGTGTCGGTGAGCGCGCGGCCCACAGCGGGCGCAGCGTGTCCGGGCTGGTAAGCCGCGGTGCCGTGGATGTAGCCGAGCACCTCGACCTCGCCGTACGTGCCGATGACGCGAGGCGCCCCGGTGAAGCCAGACGCCTCCAGGTGGCGAAGCAGCACATGCACTGCGTCGCTGTGCAAGCCGCGCGGCCGGTGCACGGTCGCACCGACCCGGAAGACCCGCCCCCGATTGGCGGTTCCGCCGTGCAGCAGCCCGTCGCTACCGGCGCTCGGCATCGGTGCTCCGGACGCCGTCCGACCCGGTGAACAGCAGCCGGCGGGCCAGGCTCTCGTGGGTGATCAGGCCACTCACCAGTCCCCCGTTCAGAGCCGACCGGACGGCATCAGCCTTCTCCTCGCCGTACGCGATGGCCAGCACGGTTCGCATGCCCGCGAGCTGGTCGCCGGTCAGGCCGATGATCCGCTTGCTCAGCGGCGCGTTCACCGGCTTGCCGGCAGTGTCGATCAGCACCCCGGAGATCTCGGCGGTAACCCCGAGCCGTCGGGTGCGCTGCTGTGTCTCGTGCTCGACGGCGTCGAATATCGTCGACAGGCCAGCCTGCCAGGCGCCGATCCCGACGACGCCGACGGTGACCGACGGCAGCATCGCCGCCGCGCGGGCGACGTCGGGCTGCCGGCGCAGGGTCCGTGCGGTCGTGGCGTCCGCGGCCACGAGCGGCGCGTAGAAGACGTGCGCCGGACCGCCACCGGCGCGGGCGACGCGGCGCACGAGTTCGAGGACGTCGCTGCCGTCCGGCCGCGACAGCGCACCTGTCAGTTGCACGACCGGGCACGGGACGAACCCATCGAGGGCGGCACCGATGCCACTGAGCGAACGCGCCCAGGCCAGGCCGAGCACGTCGTCGGCCTTGACGATCTCGTGCAGGACGTCCGCGGCGGCCTCGCCCAGATGACGCCGGAGCACGACAGGGTCCTCGTCGGAGATGTCGACGACGATCGCGTGCGCCAGGCCGAACGCTGTCTGCAGTTGCGCTGACAGGTCGGTGTTCACCTTGCCCGGCGCGTCGATCTCGATGCGCACGAGCCCAGACCGCCGCGCCGAGTCGAGCAACCGAGCCACTCGGAAACGGCTGATCGAGAGCTCGTCGGCGATCTCGGTCTTCGATCGGTCGTCGAGGTAGTACATGCGCGCGACCCGCGCAGTGAGTATCAATTCGGTCGGACGCTGGGTCACGGCTGCTCCCTCAGGCGCTCATCTGAGCGCGGCCGTACTCAGTTTGGCAGAAGTCCTCGCCGAGGCGCCACCACTCAGAAGGAGACGCGCTACGCCTTGGGCGACTGCACCGGCAGGCGAATCCGCAGCACCGTGTCGCCCGGCTGCGATTCGATACCGATCGTGCCGCCATGTCGCTCGACGACGATGCGCCGCGCGATGTCGAGACCGAGCCCGGTGCCCTTGCCCACGTCCTTGGTCGTGTAGAACGCCTCGAACGCGCGGGCCAGCACCTGCGGCGACATGCCCGGACCGGTGTCGCCGATCTCGACCACGACGGCGTCGCCGTCAGCCCGGGTCGCCAGCCGGAGCGTGCCCGCGCCGTCCATGGCGTCGACGGCGTTGTCGATGAGGTTGATCCACGCCTGGTTGAGTTCGCCGGCGTACGCGTCGATTCGAGGGACGTCGGCGCCGTAGTCGCGCACGACCGTCACACCGAGGAGCTTGTGCCCGAGCATCACCAGGCTGGACTCGAGGCCGTCCGTCACGTCGATGTGCTGCATGGACGCTCGGTCCATCTGCGAGTGCGACTTGACGGCGGCGACGAGCTCGGAGACGCGACGGGTCGACTCCTTCAGCTCCACGAGCAGGGTTGCGGCCGAGAGCGTGCTCGCCACCCATTCCAGGCCTGGTTCCAGCGCCGACCCTTCGAGCGCGGACGCTGCCCGCTCGCACCAGGCGATGTCGACCCCCGCGGCGGCAAGCGGCAGGGCGATGCTCCACCCTTGCTCGACGCCGTGGCGAGTGAGCCACATCGCGACGGCCTGCTCGTGGTCGGCCTGGGCCAGCGGGTCCATCGCGGTCGCCTGCGGCCGGATCTCACGGCGCAGGGCGTCCAGCGCGGTGAACTGCTGCGCGGAGATCTCGTCCGCGGCAAGCCGCGTGAGGGACGAGAGCAAAGTCGCGCACGCGCCCTCCAGAGCGTCGACCGCGCGCGTGGCGGCGGCCGCCGGGTTGTTGATCTCGTGCGCGAGGCCGGCGGCGAGCGTGCCGAGGGTGACGAGCGCCTCGCGCTGCCGGGCTGTCGCCTCGATGCTGCGTGCGGTGCCGAACAGCCCCTCGATGAGGTGCCCGCCGAACGGGAACCAGGCGTCGGACACCTCACGCAGCGCCTTGGCCGGCACCCGCAACACCCGTCCGTCGCTCACTCCTCGCGCGGTCGCGAGATAGACGCCGTGCTCGTCCCAGGCGCGAAAGCCGCCGGCCCAGC
>DASXRA010000452.1:0-2117 GCA_036506855.1 Jatrophihabitantaceae bacterium | reverse complement strand
GACGAGAGTGCCTACGTCACCGGCCAGATCTGGGCCGTCAACGGCGGCCTGGACATGTGAGGGCGACGCCATGACTGAACAAAGAGACGTCGTGGTCCTGTCCGCCGCGCGGACGGCGATCGGCAAGTACGGCGGCGGGCTGAAGGACGTGCCACCGTGCGACCTGGCCGCCACCGTGGTCAGGGAGGTCGTCGCCCGGTCGGGTGGAGAGCCGGCCGACGTGGGACATGCGGTGTTCGGCAACGTCATCCACACCGAGGTCCGCGACATGTACCTGGCCCGCGTCGCGGCCGTCAACGGCGGACTTCCGGTCGAGACGCCGGCGTTCAACGTCAACCGGCTGTGCGGCAGCGGATTGCAGGCGATCGTGTCCGCGGCGCAGGCCATCAAACTCGGCGACGCGGACGCTGCCGTCGCCGGCGGTGCGGAGTCGATGAGCCGCGCCCAGTACTGGCTACCGAGCCTGCGCTGGGGACAGCGGATGGGCGACGGCGGCACGGTCGATGCAATGGTCGGTGCGCTCACCGACCCGTTCGACAGCTGTCACATGGGCGTCACCGCGGAGAACGTCGCGTCTGACTACGAGGTGTCGCGCGCCGGCCAGGACGCGCTCGCCGTGGAGAGCCATCGCCGCGCCGCTGCCGCGGTCGAGGCAGGCTGCTTCGCCGAGCAGATCGTGCCGGTCGAGGTCGCGACCCGGAAGGGCGTTGTGCAGTTCGCAACCGATGAGCACGTCCGCCCTGGCGTCACGATCGCGGACCTGGCCAGGTTGCGGCCGGCCTTCGCCGAGGGTGGCACGGTCACAGCTGGTAACGCGTCCGGGGTGAACGACGCCGCGGCCGCGGTGATGCTCGCCGATGCGGGCTTCGCCGACTCGCGCGGGCTGCGACCGATCGGACGCTTGGTGGCGTACAGCCACGCCGGTGTGCAACCACGGATCATGGGCATGGGACCCGTGCCCGCCGTTCGCGCGGTGCTGGACCGGGCCGGCCTGAAGATCGACGAGATCGATCTGTTCGAGGTGAACGAGGCGTTCGCGGCGCAGGCGCTGGCTGTCGTGCGCGAGCTCGACCTTCCCGCCGAGCGGACGAACCCCAACGGCAGTGGTGTCTCGCTCGGCCACCCGGTCGGCGCCACGGGGGCGATCCTCACCGTCAAGGCGCTCTACGAGCTGCGACGCACCGGGGGCAGGTGCGCACTCGTCACCATGTGCATCGGTGGCGGCCAGGGCATCGCCGCGATCTTCGAGCGGATGTAGAGCCATGGACATCGTGCTGATGGGTCCGCCCGGAGTGGGGAAAGGGACGCAGGGTGTCGTGCTCGCCGAGCACGCCGGCCTCACCCACGTGGCCAGCGGCGACCTGTTCCGGGCACATATCCGCGACGAGACCGAACTGGGCCTGCTGGCCAAGACGTTCGTCGAACGCGGCGAGCTGGTCCCGGACCGGATCGTCACCGACATGGTCCTCGACCGCGTGCTGTCGCCCGAGTGCGACGGCACCGTGCTCGACGGGTTCCCGCGCACGTTGCACCAGGCGCAAGATCTGCCCGGCCGGCTGTCGACGACCGGCCGTCGAATAGACGTGGCGGTGCTTCTCACCGCGCCGCGGCAGACGCTGCTGCGCCGGATCGCCGGACGGCAGACCTGCCGAATCTGCCAGGCCGCATTCAACGTCTTCTACCAACCTCCCCGGCAGGAGGCGCTCTGCGACCTGTGCGGAGGTGCCCTGCATACCCGCGCCGACGACAACATGGAGACGGCGCGGCACCGGCTCGACGTGTACGAGCAGCAGACCCGGCCGATCGCCGAGTACTACCGCGCCGAGGGCCTGCTGCTCGAGGTCGACGGCCTTGGCGATCCGCACGAGGTGTTCAGCCGGTTGGTGGACGCGCTCGACCTGCTTTCAGTTCTCGAGCCCGGGGGTGTGCGATGACCACGCAGGAACTGGCCGGCGACCGAACCATCAGCATCCGCAGGTTGCGTGAGGACGACCTGGACGCGCTGCGGGCTTTCGGCGCTGAGCTCGCCAAGGACGATTGGCTCTATCTCGACGTAGAGCTGCAGACTCCGGCCACGATCACCCGGTTGGTCAACGCTGTCGAGGCCGGCAACTGGC
>DASXRA010000451.1:0-18757 GCA_036506855.1 Jatrophihabitantaceae bacterium | reverse complement strand
GACCGCGGCGCGCGCACCGCCACGATCGACTTCACCGGGACGTCCCCGCAGCTCGACACGAACTTCAATGCGCCCTCGTCGGTGGCCACGGCCGCCGTGCTGTACGTGTTCCGGACGCTGGTCGCCGACGACATCCCGCTCAACGACGGCTGCCTGCGCCCGTTGCGGCTCGTCATCCCCGAGGGGTCGTTCCTCGCCCCGACGTATCCGGCTGCCGTTGTGGCGGGCAACGTCGAGACCTCGCAGGCGATCGTCGGCGCCCTGTACGCAGCGCTCGGCGTCCAGGCCGAAGGCGCCGGGACGATGAACAACGTGACGTTCGGTAACGAGCGGTACCAGTACTACGAGACGGTGGCGTCCGGCTCAGGCGCCGGTGACGGCTTCGAGGGCGCGGACGCCGTGCAGACGCACATGACGAACTCCCGGCTCACCGATCCGGAGGTGCTCGAGTCCCGGTACCCGGTGCTGGTCGACGACTTCGCGATCCGGCGCCGTAGCGGCGGCACGGGCCGGTGGCGCGGCGGCGACGGGGCCGTGCGCCGCATCCGGTTCCGCGAGGCGATGACGGTCAGCACGCTGTCGGGCAACCGCCGGGTCGCGCCGTACGGCCTGCACGGTGGCGCGCCCGGCGCGCTGGGCCGCAACCGGGTCGAGCGCGCCGACGGCGACGTCGTCGAGCTAGCCGGCTGCGATTCGGTGGAGGTGCGCTCCGGTGATGTGCTGGTGATCGAGACGCCGAGTGGCGGGGGATACGGCGCCCCCTGATCAGCCGGTCGCACCTGCCAGCAGGGCGGGCTCGCCGGTCGGCGTGCTGCCGCTCGGCGCGATGTTCTGGTTCACCCGGAAGACGTTCGTGGGATCCCACTTGTCCTTGAGGGCGACCAGCCGCGCGTACGTGTCGGCGTCGTAGCCCCGGCGGACGTGCTCGGCTCCCTCGTCCTGCTCGAAGTTGAGGTAGACGCCGCCTGACCCGAACGCGCTCATCGCCTCGGAGAAGCGCTTGCACCAGGCGATGTGCAGGTCGTCCTCGGCGGGATCTGCCCAGCACGCGATCGGGTGGGCCATGTACGCCGCGTCGCGGTGTCCCGCAGCGGCCGCATCCGGCGAGACGCGCGCGACGGCGCCCCCGTGCCGGAACAGGATGGCCTGGGTCATCGGCGACAGCGTCTGCACCCCGGTCTCGAGGTACGCGTCGATGGCCGCGTCAGGCAGGGCGTCCAGGTGGATGCCCCGGTGGTAGTTCTGCCAGTACTTCGGGGCGAATCCGTCGAGCATCGCCTGCAGGGCGACGTAGGGCATCGGCTCGATCAGGTCCATTGCGGGCGGCCCGATCTGGCGCAGTCCGCCGACGACGTCCGCGCCGTCGGCGGGGTCGCCGATGTAGAGGGCGACGATGCCGAGTACCGGTGTCCCGACCAGCTCAGGCGGCACGAACGGCGCGGGCGGTGCCATGACGATCGCGAGCGCCGTGGCCAGCTCCTCGGGTGCGGACTCGATGTAGTCGCGGTACGCGCGGGCGACGTCGGCCGCGTTCTCCATGAGGTGGATCAGCATGCCGGCGAGCACGATCGGGCCAACCGGGTGCAGCTGGAACTCGAAGGACGTGACGATGCCGAAGTTGCTGCTGCCGCCACGCAAACCCCACAGCAGGTCGGCGTTCTCGGTCTCGCTCGCGTGGACAAGCCTGCCGTCGGCGGTGACGACGTCGGCGCCCACGAGGTTGTCGCAGGTCAGCCCGTACTTCGGCGAGAGCCAGCCGTAGCCGCCGCCCGTCGTGAACCCGCCGACGCCGGTGGTGGTGACCCGTCCGCCGGGAGTGGCGAGCCCGAACAGCTGCGTCTCGCGGTCGAACTCGCCCCACAGCACGCCGGCGTTGGCGTACGCGCGGCGCGCGACCGGGTCGACGTGGACGCCCTTGAGGCTGGACAGGTCGATCTGCACGCCACCGTCGCACACGCCGTTTCCGGCGACGCTGTGGCCGCCGCAGCGCACGCCGACCGGCAGGCCTTGTTCCCGCGCGAGGTTCACGGCGTCGATCACGTCGGCCGCTCCGGTCGGCCGGACGATCAACGCCGGATGCCTGTCGATCATCCCGTTGATGACTGCGCGGCCCGTGTCGTAGCCCGCGTCGCCGGGTCGGATGACCTCGCCCATGAAGCCGGCCGGAAGCTCGATCGGTTGTTCGCCCATTTCCCCACCCCTGATATACCGACTGATTTGCCCATTCGGGCACACAACACCGGCGCCGCTGCGCCCAGCCGCCGAGTTCGTGTTGACTCAATACGCGAGCACGCGCACTGTCGATACGTAACTGTGCGTATCGACAACGGGAACCTGGGGGGCGGACGTGTCGAGTTGGTTGGGCGAAACAGCAACCGTGCTGCGCGGCGTCGACGAGTCCGCGCTCACTGAGCGTGAGCAACAGGTGCTCGAACTGGTTGCGGCCGGGCGCACCGACGCCGCGATCGGGCACCTGCTCGGGTGCAGCACCCGCACCGTCGGCAAGCACCTCGAGCATGCCTATCGCAAGCTCGGCGTGAGCAGTCGCGCCGCCGCGGTTGCACAGACCGCCCGCCGGATCGGCTAGGCCTGCCGGGACCCGGCGACCGCCGACCAGTCGTCCGCTACCGTTACGTAGGTAAGGCTTACCTAACGAACGGATCGGCGGATGCTCCCCACCTTCGTGATCGGCCTGCGGGAGGGCCTCGAGGCCGCGCTCATCGTCGGGATCGTCGCCGCGTTCCTGCGTCGCCAGGGTCGCCGCGACTTGCTCCGCTGGGTATTCGTCGGTGTGGCGTCCTCGGTCGTGCTGTGCCTTGCTGTCGGCATCGTCCTGCGCATCGCGTCGCAGAACCTGCCGCAGCGCCAGCAGGAGGGGCTCGAGACGGTCATCGGCGCGGTCGCCGTCGGCATGGTCACCTACATGGTGGTCTGGATGCGCCGCCATTCGCGCGAGCTCAAGGGCCAACTCGAGGGTGCTGCCGCCGACGCGCTGGCCAACGGCTCGGGGTGGGCGCTGGTGGCGATGGCGTTCCTCGCCGTGTTGCGCGAAGGCTTCGAGACGGTCGTGTTCCTGCTGGCCGCGTTCAACGAGAGTGGCAGCGGATCGGCGGCAGGCCTCGGCGCGCTGCTCGGCATCGTCGTCGCCGTCGCGCTCGGCTACGGCATCTACCGCGGCGGCGTGCGCATCAACCTGTCGCGGTTCTTCCTGGCGACCGGGGTGGTGCTCGTCCTCGTCGCGGCCGGCCTGGTCGTCAACGCGCTGCACACGGCGCACGAGGCGGGCTGGCTCGACATCGGCCAGCAACGCACCGTCGACCTGTCCGCCGTCGTGCGCCCGGGGTCGGTGCAAGCCTCGCTGCTGACCGGCATGCTCGGTGTGCAAGACCACCCGGTGCTCATCGAGGTGATCGGCTGGCTGGCCTACCTGCTCCCGGTCGGCCTGTACGTCGGCTGGCCGCCCGGTCGCAAGGTCGCCCACGCGATGCTTGCTCGGATCGCGCTCGCGGCGGGCGCAGCGGCGGCCGTCGCCGGTCTCGTCCTCGCGCTGGTCATCCCCGATCGCCCGCACACCAATCCGGTGACGCGCGCCGGCACGATCAGCGCGGGGCTCGTCTCGCGCAACGGCGACGAGGCAGTCGTCCGGGTGTCCGCGTCTACTGGCCTGGTTACCGCCCGGCGGGGCGCCGAGCTGTCGCATGACGGCCTGCCGACTGACGTGTACACCGCGGTGCGAACCGTCGACGCCGCGGCCGCGCGTCCGGGCACGATCAGCTACGCCGAGCTGGCCGAGCGCAACGGCGGCCGGTTGCCGCTCGGCGTGCACCCCACCGACCGGGACGTGCCGGTGAGCTACACCGAGCGCAGCGAGATGACGTTCTGGGTCGAGCCACGCACCGGCCGCGTCATCGACGTCGCCTGGCGCGACACGGTGACGATGACGGCGCGCGTAGCCGGCGTTCCGGTGGCGCTCGGTTCGATCGCTGATGTCACGACGAAGCTGCCGCGCGCCGATGTCGCGTCCGCGACGCACGCCGCGCACCGCGACGTGACGACGCTCGACCGGCACCGGTTGCTCGGTGCCGTCGCGGTGTCCGTCGGCGTCCTCGCTGGACTGTTGCTGCTCGCTGCGGCGCTGCTCCGGCTCGTCGCGCGCCGCTACGGCGGGCCGGCGCCGAGTGTGCCGACCCGGTCTCCCGAACTGGTATCTAGTTAGGTTAGGCTGCCCTAACTTCATCGAAGAGGGAGCCCGACCCATGAGCCACTGGACTCGTCATGCCGCCGTCATCGCTGGGCTGGCGGGACTGGCGTGCGCCGCTCTCGCCGCGTGCAGCAACGACCCGAAGCCAGTGCCGCCGGCCGGGGGCGGAGGCGGCGGTGATCCGCACACCGCCGTAGTCACGATCACGGCGGCGGGCGGCTGCCAGGCCGATCGCGACAGCTACGGATCGGGTGGCCTGACCTTCCGGATCACGAACAAGGACGCCACCGGCGTCAGCGAGGTCGAGCTCCTCGCCGGGGAGCGCATCGTCGGGGAGAAGGAGAACATCCCGCCCGGCTTCTCGGGAACGTTCGCGCTGAGCGTCGAACCCGGCACGTACACGCTGTACTGCCCCGGCGCGAAGACCCCGCGGACGACGCTCCATGTGACGGGCACGGCCACGTCGACCGGCAACACGGACACGAGCGCGCTGCTCGCCCAGGGCACCAAGGACTACGGCGTCTACGTCAGCCGCCAGGTCGGACTGCTCGTCGAGGCGGTCAAGCCGCTCGCAGCCGTGCTGCGCAAGGGTGACCTCGCCGCGGCGCAGGTCGCATACGCGAAGGCGCGCCCGTTCTACGAGCGGATCGAGCCGGTTGCCGAGTCGTTTACGTCGGGCACCGTCGCACTCGACCCGGCGATCGACGCGCGCGAGGGCGACGTACCGGCGGCCAAGTGGACCGGCTTCCACCGCATCGAAAAGGGGTTGTTCCAGGCGAAGCGCACCGCCGGGCTCGCGTCGTTCGGCGACCGGCTGCTGGCCGACTCGGTCAAGCTCGCCGGGCTGGTCAACGGCCTGACCTACCAGCCTGCCGAGCTCGCGAACGGCGCGGTCGAACTGCTCGACGAGGTATCCAAGAGCAAGATCACCGGCGAGGAGGAGCGCTACTCGCACATCGACCTGCTCGACGTCCAGGCCAACGTCGAGGGCTCCGAGCAGGCGTTCGCAAACCTCGAGCCTGCGCTGGCCAAGATCGACCCGGCCCTGGCCAAGACGGTCAGCAGCACGTTCGACGGCGTGGACGCGATGCTCGACAAGTACCGCAGCGCCAGCCAACCGTCCGGATTCTTGCTCTACAACGGGTTGGCCAAGCCGGACGTCACCGCGCTGGCCCACGCCGTCCAGGCCATCGCCGAGCCGCTGTCGAGAGTCGCGAGCAAGGTCGTCAATGGGTGACACGCAAACCAGCCGCCGCCGATTCCTCGGCGGCGCGCTCGGCACGGCGGGCGTGCTGGCGGCGGGCGGCGGCGGCTACGGCGTCGCGCGGGCAACAGCGTCGACGCCGCCGAGCAGCCACGCCGAGCCTGTTCCGTTCTACGGCGAGCACCAGGCCGGTATCGCCACGCCGGCGCAGGACCGGCTGGCCTTCGCCGCGTTCGACGTCACGGGGACCGATGTCGCGGCCGTCAAGGCGATGCTCGGCTCCTGGTCGGCGGCCGCGGCACAGCTGACGTCGGGGCAGCCCGTCGGCGCGATCGAGACTGCGCCGCAGGCACCGCCGATCGACACCGGCGAGGCGCTCGGGCTCGAACCGGCGCGGCTGACCGTGACGGTCGGCTTCGGCCCGTCGCTGTTCGACGACCGGTTCGGGCTGGCTCGACGCCGTCCGGCTGCGCTCGCCGACCTGCCCGCGTTCCCGGGCGACGAGCTCGAGCCGGGCCGCTCCCGCGGCGACCTGTGCGTGCAGGCATGCTCGAACGACCCGCAGGTGGCCTTCCACGTCATCCGCAACTTCGCCCGCATCGCGCGCGGCACCGCGGTGATGCGCTGGACGCAGCTCGGGTTCGGCCGTACGTCGACCACGTCCACATCGCAGTCGACCCCGCGCAACCTCATGGGGTTCAAGGACGGCACGAACAACATCAAGGCGGAGAACACCGCCGACCTGGACCGGTTCGTGTGGGTCGGCGACGAGACCGACCAGGCGTGGATGCGCGGGGGCAGCTATCTCGTCGCGCGGCGCATCCGGATGCTGATCGAATCCTGGGACGCCGACTACCTCGCCGACCAGGAGAACGTGATCGGCCGGGTGAAGGTCAGCGGCGCGCCGCTGGGCGGCAAGACGGAGTTCGAGCTCGTCGATCTTGCGGCGCGGGGCCAGAAAGGCCCGGTCATCCCGGCCGACGCGCACATCCGGCTGGCCGCGCCGGTGACGAACGGCAACCAGAAGATCCTGCGCCGCGGGTACTCCTATACCGACGGCATCGACCAGGTCACCGGGCAACTCGACGCCGGGCTGTTCTTCATCGCCTACCAGCGCGACCCGCGGCGGCAGTTCGTGCCGATCCAGCAACGGCTCGCCGCGAACGACGCGCTCAACGAGTACATCCGGCACACCGGCAGCGGCCTGTTCGCCGTGCCGCCGGGCCTGCGGGCAGCGGGCGACTGGTTCGGCAAGTCCCTGTTCAGCTGACCGCCCTGGCGGCAGGCAACCCCGGGCCCGGCTTCAATTCGAGGGAGCCGTACGGGACGCGCTGGCGGCAGCGCGCGCAGTTCATCGTGGCGCTGACCCGCCCACCGCAGCCCCGGTGCCACGCCAGCCGCGGGGCGCCGCCGGGACTGGGGTAGTGCGAGTCGCCCCAATGCATGAGGTGCAATACGACGGGGCCGAGCTGGCGGCCCTTGGCGGTCAGCTGGTACTCGTAGCGCTCGGGCCTGGATTGGTACTGCCTGCGCTCGAACACGCCCTCGTCGACGAGGTGGTTCAACCGCGCGGTGAGGACGCTTCGCGCCAGGCCGAGGCTCTCCCGGAAGTCGTCGAAGCGCCGCACACCCATCAGCGCCTCACGGACGAGGAGCAGCGTCCAACGCTCGCCGACGACCTCGAGCGCGCGGGCGACTGAGCAGACCTGGTCCGGATACTTGTTTTCCAGCATCGCGTCCCAATGCTAGCCGGTCGCGTCACGAGACCCTCTCGTGCTGGGCTGGTTCGGCAGCCGTGGTCTGTGCAGCGCGACGCGGCGCCGCCGGGCGGATGAGCAGCAGTGCCAGCGCCGCCGCGACCGCGGACGCCGACATGAACCAGCGAGTGTTGTTGAAGGCGTCGAGCACGCCGCCTGGCTCGGGCGTGCCGAGTATCGCGACGAACGCCGCAACGCCGAGCGTGGCGCCGATCTGGCGAAACATCGTCTGCGCGCCGATGCCGGTTGCCAGGCGCGTCGGCGGCAGCGTCGACGTCGCGGCGATCGTGAAGGCGGGCAGCACCAGTCCGACGCCGCTGCCGCCGACGAGCATGCCGGGCAGCGCCTCGGTGGCGTATCCGGGTTGCGCACCGATCTGCCATATCCACCACAGGCAGCCGAGCACGAACAGGAGCGCGCCGAGCGCGCCGACCTTGCCGACGCCGATGCGGGCGGCCAGCCGTCCGGACAATGGCGCGAACGCCGCAGCAGCGAGCGGGCCGGGCGTCATCAGCAGGCCGGCCTTGATCGCCGTGTAGTGCCAGACGTCGGTCAAGAACAAGACGTTGCTGAGCAGCATGGCCGCGAACGCGGCGAAGAACAGCGCGGCCGACAAGCTCGACAGGGCGAATGCCCGCACCCGCAGGATCGAGAGTTCGAGGACGGGCGCCGGGTGGTGCGCCGAGCGCAGGACGAACAGTGCGCCGAGCGCCGCGGCGCCGGTCAGGCAGGCGATCACGCGGGCGTCCCAGTCCCACGTCGGGCCTTGCACCAACGCCAAGGTCAGCAGGCCGATCGCGCCGATGAGCAGTGCGGTGCCGACCCAGTCGGGCAGCGGCTGACGGTCGGGGTCGCGGATCTCGGCCACGAGGCGCACGGCGGCGACGCTTGCGATCAGCGCGAGCGGCACGTTGACGATGAAGATCCAGTGCCAACTGATCTCGGTCAGGGCACCGCCGAGTGCCGGGCCCGAGGCCGCGCCGACCGCCCCGATCGCCGCCCACCCACTGATCACCAGCGGGCGGCGTTGGGGCGGGAAGATCGGCAGTACCAGGCCCAACGACGTGGGCGTCACGGCCGCGGCGCCGACTGCCTGTACGGCGCGCGCGGCAATCAGGAATCCGAGCGACGGCGCCGCCGCGCACAGTGCCGAGCCGACGCCGAACAGGAGCAGACCGGTGATGAAGACGCGCCGGCGTCCGAGGATGTCGCCCAGCTTGCCGGCCGGCACCAGCAGGGCGGCGAACGCGATCGCGTAGACGTTCAGCATCCACGAGACGTCGGACACGCTGGAGCCCGGGAACGCGGCGCTGATAGCCGGGAAGGCGATGTTGACGATGAACACGTCGAGCGTCGCCAGGAACACCGCTACCGCTACGACCGCGAACGCCTTGCCGGGCGAGACAGCCGGCTTGTCTGTCATCGGTCCTCCAGAGTCAGTCTCGTGACAAGACCGAAGTCTCGCGGCGGTATGTCAGTCTTGTCAAGAGACCGACCTGGGAGAGTGCGCTCGCGCTCTCTTGATCACCTGCGCTTCCTGCCCTTCGACGGTGCAGGGTCCGCAGGTGATCATGTTTCGAAGCGGGGCGGGCCGGTTTGGAAGCGGGCGAGCCGGTTTGGAAGCGGCGTGCCGGGTGACTGCGTCGGCGGAGAAGGGGAGGCGGGCAATCGCCCGGCTGAGCGGCAGCCGGGTGATCTGGGTGACGGGGCGGCCGCCGCCGCGCCGACCGCCGGCGATCGGGCAGACTGGCCGGCCATGAGCGCTCCGCTGGCGAACTACGCGAACGAGATCTACCTGCAGGGGCTGGGCGACGTCCTGCCGGCCTTCACGACGGACACGTCCAGGCTGGAGGAGTCGGCGCGATCGGTGATGGAACCCGGCCCGTTCTGGTACGTCGCCGGCGGCGCCGGGTCCGGGGCGACCGTGCGGGCCAACCGCGACGCGTTCGACCGGTGGCGGCTCGTCCCGCGGATGCTCCGCGACGCGACGAACCGCTCGCTGGCGACAACCGTTCTGGGCACCTCGATGCCCGCGCCGGTGCTCCTCGGGCCGGTCGGCGTGCAGTCGATCATCCATCCCGACGGCGAGTTGGCCACCGCGCGGGCCGCCGCCGAGGTCGGCCTGCCGATGGTGATGTCGACCGCGTCGTCCTACTCGATCGAGGACGTCGCCGAGGCCAGTGGCGACGGTGTGCGCTGGTTCCAGCTGTACTGGCCGAACGATCCCGACGTCTGCGCGAGCTTCCTCGACCGAGCCGCGGCGGCCGGTTTCAGCACGCTCGTCGTCACGCTCGACACCTGGCTGCTCGGCTGGCGCCCGCGCGATCTCGACCAGTCCTACCTGCCGTTCATCCGGGGTACAGGGCTCGCCGTGTACTTCTCCGACCCCGTGTTCCGCGCCGGTCTGGACAAGGCGCCAGAAGACGACCTGATGGCCGCGCTGCTGCGCTGGCTGCCGATGTTCACCGGCAAGGACAAGTCATGGGACGACCTGCCGTTCCTGCGCGAACACTGGTCCGGGCCGATCGTGCTCAAGGGCATCCAGCACGCCGACGACGCCCGGCGGGCTGCGGACGCGGGGATGGACGGCGTCATCGTGTCCAACCACGGCGGCCGGCAGGTCGACGGCGCAATCGCCTCCCTGGACGCGCTGCCCGCGATCGCCAAGGCGGTGGGGGAGCGCTTGACGGTGCTGTTCGACTCCGGCGTGCGCACCGGCGCGGATGTGCTCAAGGCGCTCGCGCTCGGCGCGGACGCGGTGCTGATCGGGCGGCCGTACGCGTACGGCCTGGCGCACGGCGGCCAGGACGGGGTGCGCCACGTGCTGCGCAGCCTGCTCGCCGACCTCGATCTCGCCATGGCGCTGTCGGGGCACCGCAGCGTCGAGGAGCTGACGAGCGACTCGCTCGCGCGACGCTGATCGTGTGCAGATCGGCCGGCCCCAGCATGCCGATCTGCACATCGTTCGCCGGAGCGGGCTCTAGCCCGTCGCGTCGGCGATCGAGCGCGGGAAGCGGACCGGCGCGAAGCTCACGGCCCCGCCCGGCACCATCCAGGGCAGCACCTCGATCCGGTAGCGCCCCGCCTGCACTGCGGGGTCGGACTCGGCGAGGCGGCGTGCCTCGTCTGCCCCGACGGTGAAGATCGACAGCCCGCGATTGACGTGGTCACCGTCGCCCATCAGCGGGCCGGCCGCCACCAGCGCGCCTGACTCGTGCAGGTCGGCGAGATGCGACAGGTGGGCGTCCTGCAGGGCGCCCGCGGCGGCGTCGTCGAGCTGCGGAGCGTCCGGGCGAAGGATCAGCAGGGCGACGGTGAGCCGGTCGAAGTCCATGCGCGGGACCGTAGTCATCCCACCGCGGCGCGGAAAGCGGCCGCGAGGTGACGCATGCCCTCGTCGATGCGGTCCGGGCGAACTGCCCCGTAGCCGAGCACGAGTCCTGGCTGCGCGGGCGCCTCGGCACAGAACTCGGCGAGGCTCTCGGCCCGGACGCCGGAGGCGGCCGCGCGGCTCAGCACGTCGGCCACGTCGACGGCGACGCCGGGAGCGACCCGCGCACACAGGTGCAGCCCGGCGGCCGCCGGCACGACGCGCAGCCAGTCGGCAAAGTCGACGGCAAGCACGGCGGCGATTCGCGCGTGCCGCGCGGCGTAGTCGCGGGTTGCCGCGCGGACGTGCCGGGCGAGGTGCCCGTCGTCGATGAACCGCGCGAGCGCCGCCTGCGTCGGGTACTCGCCGTGCCGGTCGGTGAGCTGCTTCGCGTTGCGCAGGGCCGGCTGCAACGAGGCCGGCGCGACCAGGAATCCCAGGCGCAGCATCGGCAGCAGCGTCTTGGAGAACGAGCCGACATAAACGACCCGCCCGCCGGGGTCCAGGCTCTGCAACGGCTCGAGCGGCCGGTCGGAGAACCGGAACTCGCTGTCGTAGTCGTCCTCGACGATCACCGCGCGGTGCCGTTCGGCCCAGGCGAGCAACGCGGTGCGCCGGGCCAGCGACATCGGCGTGCTCAGCGGGAACTGGTGCGACGGCGTCACGTAGACCAGGCGCGCTCCGTTGGGGATCGCGGCTACGTCCAGGCCCTCGTCGTCGACCGGCACGCCGACGACCCGCGCGCCCAGCGACCGGAACAGCAACCGTGCATGCCCGTAGCCGGGCTCCTCGACGGCAACGCAGGTTCCCGGTTCGATCAGCACCCGGCCGACGAGATCGAGCGCCTGCTGGGCGCCGTGCGTGACCAGGACGTCGTCGGCGCCCGCCCGCACCGACCGGGAGATCCCGATGTGTCGCGCGATGGCAGCGCGCAGCCCGGCATCGCCGGCCGGGTCGTGATACTTCGCGGACTGGACGACCGACGCGCGCAGTTCGCGCGCCACGAGCCGGCGCCACGTCTCGATGGGAAACAGCCCGGAATCGGCCCTGCCGACCCGGAAGTCGAACGGCGCGTCGATCTGCTCCGGCTCCGGCACGTCGATCGACTGCCACACGCGCCGGGGCCGGACGCCGCTGCCGCCGGGCGCCTTGCGGGTCCGCAGCCGGGTGGTCGGGAAGGCGCTCACGAACGTGCCGGCGCCGACCTTCCCGACGAGGAAACCGTCGGCGCTGAGGCGGTCGTACGCGGCGGTCACCGTGTTCCGCGAGACGTCCAGCCGCCGGGCCAGTTCGCGGCTCGGTGGCAGTTTCTCGTCGGCCCGCAGCCGGCCGTCGCGGATCGCGTCGCGCAATTGCCCTTAGATGCGCTCGGCCAGGTCGCCGCGCCCGACCAGGCTCACGTGCAGGTCCATGTGCGGAAGTCTATTGGCCCAATGAGAACGTCCAAGATTGGCTCTTCTGTGCGGCCAATCTGGTTCTTAGGCTGACGGGTGTCAGCTTCGACGGAGGAGAAGGAATGCCAGCTCGGATAGACATCGGCGCGTTGGCGCCGGCCGCGTACAAGGCGATGGCGGGCCTGGACGCCTTCGTGCGACACAGCGCCCTGCCCAAGCCGTTGCTCGACCTCATCCGGCTGCGCGCGAGCCAGATCAACGGCTGCGCGTACTGCGTCGACTTGCACAGTTCGGATCTCAAGACGGACGGCGAGTCCGACGCGCGCGTGTTCGCTGTCGCCGCGTGGCAGGAGGGGCCGTTCTTCACCGAGCAGGAGCGAGCGGCACTCGCGCTGACCGAGTCGATGACCCGGCTGTCCGAGGGCGGCGACCGCGTGCCGGACGACGTGTGGGCGCAGGCCGTCAAGCACTTCGACGAGACCGACCTGGCCGCCCTCGTCACGGCGATCGCGACCATCAACGCGTGGAACCGATTCGGCGTCGCGACCCGTATGGTCCCCGAGTCATACCAGGCATAATCCGCAAGATGAGCGCGGTCCTTGACGAGGCCTACGAGCGACTGCACACGACCGGACCGGAGTGGGGCGGCAACCTCTCCAACCACGGCCCGATGGCCGCCGAGGTACTGGCCCGGCGCGGTCATGCGGCCGATGTGCACAGGTGGGTCGACGCCTACCTGCGGCGCCTGGACGAGCTGCCTGCCGCGAGCGAGGTCATCACCGAACAGACCTGGCAGCAGGCGCTCGGCAACGGCCGGATCGGCGACTGGACGGCCTACCTCACCCGCGAGGCCGAGCTTCAGCCGTGGCGCGAGCTGCTGGTGACCTGGTGGCCGCGGCTGCTCCCGGGCATCGCGGCCGGTGCCACGCACGGCGTGATCCGCGTCGGGCACGTGGTGCGCAACCTGCTCGAGAGTCAGGCCGACGATCCGGTGGCGGTCACCGAGTTGGCCCACGCGCTGGGGTATTGGGCGGCCCGGTCCCGTACGGTACCGGGCGTCCTGGCGCCGGCCGGCGAGCTCGGTCCGGCCGAGGCCCTGGACGCGATCCCGCACCTCGCCGAGCAGGACGGCCCGATCGCCGGACGGCTCGGCCGGCTCGCCGACCTGTCCGGCTGGCCGGACTCGGTCGCTGCGCTGCGTCCGGCGGCCGGCCCCGAGGACGTCCGCGCCCGGCTGAACGAGCTGATCTCCGCAGCGACGTTGCGCTACCTGACGTACGGGCATGGCAGCCCGGTGCTCCTGGTCCACACGGCCACCGCCCCCAACGCGGTGCTGCACATCCTGCCCGCACTGCCCGACCCGCTCTGGGCACCGAGCCTGTCGGCGGCGTGGGCGGCAAGCGCGGCGATCACGGCCGGCTACGCGCCGGCGCAGCCGATGCCACGCGACGAGCGGCCCGCCCCGCCGACCGGCGAGGACGCGGTCCACGACCTCGTCGAGCTGGCCGTCGGGCACGGCGACGAGCATGTCATCAAGTTCGCCGACACCGCGGTCGACGTCTACGAGCGCACGGCCGACCCGGACGCGCTCGCCGCCGCCGTCCACGCGTCCGTCCTGCTCAGCCGCTGACGCTCAGCTGACCCACAACCGGCGCTCAGCCAAGCGCCAGGATCGCGTCGCCCACTGGATATCGGAAGTCGCGCACCCGCGGCTTGGGACGAGTGGGAGTTGACGATGACGCAGCCGACGCCGGTCGACATGGGACAGCCGTGGCAGGAGCAGCCGCCGCCAGCACCGCCACGCCGCCGCCGCCGCGCAGCCGCGATCGCGGCCGGGGTCGGAGCAGTCGCCGCCGGGGCCGCCCTGGCGCTGGGCATCAACGCCGCGACCGGCGGCCAGACGGCCGTGATCAGCGGCCGGGGCAGCGCCGCGACCACCTCGAATCCCGCCGCGCCTGCCGCAGACATGACCGGCAAGGCCACGTCCGCGCAGCAGGTCGGCGTCGTCGACATCGACACGGTGCTGAAGTACCAGGGCGCGCGAGCGGCCGGCACCGGCATGGTCATCAGCTCGTCCGGTGAGGTACTCACGAACAACCACGTCGTCAACGGCGCGACCAGCATCAAGGTCACCATCGTCAGCACCGGAGCCACGTACACCGCCACGGTCGTCGGCACCGACCCGACCGACGACGTCGCGGTGCTGCAGCTGCAGAACGCGTCCGGGCTGCAGACCGTGCGGATCGGCGACTCCTCGACGGTCGCGGCGGCTGACCAGATCACTGTCGTCGGCAACGCGGGCGGCGTCGGCGGAACGCCGAGTGCGGCCACCGGAACCGTCGTCGCGACCGGTCAGTCGCTGACCGCCAGCGACGAGAACGGGACGAACTCCGAGACGCTCACCGACATGATCGAGATCAACGCGGCGGTCATCTCCGGCGACTCGGGCGGCCCGCTGTACGACTCGGACGGCAAGGTCATCGGCATGGACACCGCCGCCTCGTCCGGGCGCACGTTCGACGGCGGCGCGGCCGTCAGCTCGACCGTCGCCTACGCCATCCCGATCAACCGCGCGCTGAGCATCGCCGCGAAGATCGAGTCCGGGCACGAGACGAGCACGATCCACATCGGCAACCCGGCGTTCCTCGGCATCTCGTCGGTGGACACCGTCCAGGGCGTAGCCGTCGCCGGAGTGGCCGACGGTTCACCCGCGGCGCGGGCCGGCCTCTCCGCCGGAGACGTCATCACCTCGATCGACGGGACGGCCGTGCAGTCCGCCGAGGGCGTGTCGAGCGCGATCAAGAGCCACAGCCCGGGCGATCGGGTAACCGTGACCTGGACCGACACCGCCGGGACGTCCCACTCCGCCACCGTCACCCTGGCGACGGGCCCAGCGGACTGACCCCCAAACGAGCGTCGCGAGCAGGGCGCCCGCGTACATCAGTTGATCCACCGCGGGCGACGGCGTGAACGCACCGTCGACCAGATAGGCGATCCCGGCCACGAGGGCGACGGGCAGCCACTCCACCGCCCCGGACATCGCGATCAACGCGAGCAGCAGCGCCGCGTACCAGCCGTACGGCGGCGTCGTGATCAACATGGCCAGCCCGACCATGACGACCGCGCTGTCCTCGGGACGCGCAGGCTCGGCATGCCGGACCACCCACCAGGCGGCCGCCACCAGCAAGAGCGTGGCGGCTGTCGTGGCGAGGACGCGCGGCAGGACGGGATCGAGCAGCAGGAAGCGCCGGCCGCTCGCGTAGTGCTCGGCGCGCAGGTATCCGGGCAGGAAGCCGAGCACCTTCGTTCCGACGGCGACCACGTGCGGGATGTAGCAGGCGACGACCGTCGCAACTGCGGCACCGATCACCGCGCGCGGGTGCCGCCGGATCAGCGACGGAAGGATGAGCACGGGGTAGACCTTCGTGGCGATCGCCGCGCCAGCGAGCACGCCCGCGAGCCTCGGCCGTCGCGCCGCCTGCGACTGCAACGCCAGGACGCACAGCAGGACGGCCAGCCAGTCGATGTGGGCGCCGTTGCCGAACTCGAGCACGGTAAGCGGGCACCACGCCCACAACGCGACCGTCCACAGTGGACGGTCGCGAGCGAGGCGTCGCCGGAAGAGCAGCCACGCGACACAGACCGAGCCGAGCGCCGCGGCGAGCTGGAGCGGCAGGTGGTTTCCGTTGCCGCCGAACGACGCCACGCGGATCGCAGCGAACGCCGCTTCTGCCACGGGCGGATAGATCGTGTGCACGGTCGGCCGGTTGATCCGGCTGCAGCCGCCCGGGATCGGCCAGCTGCAGTTCGTGCGCTGCGGGAAGAGGAAGCCGTCGCGCAGGTGGTCCAGCTCCGGGGCGACCGGGGTGTAGCGGTACGGGTCGATGCCCGCCAGCTGCACCTTCGCGTCCCACACGTACCGGTAGTCGTCGTCCGAGGCCTGCGGCGGTGATGTCATCGCGATGAGCTGGAACACCGCGCCCGCGCCGATGATCAGCGCGGCCAGCTGCCGCGCCGGCAGGCGCACCCGGGTCAGCAGCAGGACGGCAGCCAGGAAGATCACCGAGCCGACGACCTCCAGCCACAGGATGTGCTTGGGGCGGTAGGGCAGCAGTACGGCGAACGTCACCGCCTCGGCGGCCAGCAGCACGCAGACCGCGCCGAGCATCTGCCGGTCTCGGCTCACGGCGCCCAGCCTGTCAAGAGCAGTGCCGTCGCGTCACGTCTTCCTGGCGTGTTCTGCGTGCCGTAAGGGTTTGTCGCGGCCGCAGCGAACAGACTCGACAGGTGCTCCCAGACAGTCCGCCGCGGTGGTGGCCGGCCTTCGACCGCCGGTTGCGCTCTGAGGCGATCACCGCGCGCGTCGGGCGAGTGCTGGGTATCGCGCTCGGGACGTGCTTCGTCACCGGGCTGCTGAGCCACTACCAGTACCACCCGTGGTCCTGGCTGCCCGAACCCGCTACGCCGGCCTGGGGATACCGGCTGACCCAGGGCGTGCACGTCATCACCGGCATCGCATCCATCCCGCTGCTCCTCGTCAAGCTGTGGTCGGTGTTCCCGCTGCTCTTCCAGTGGCCGCCGGCGCGTTCCGTGATACACGCGGTCGAGCGGCTGAGCATCGCCGTGCTGATCAGCTCGGCCCTGGTCGAGCTGACGACCGGCCTGCTGAACGTGCTGCAGTGGTATCCGTGGGCCTGGTCGTTCATCAGCGTCCATTACTGGTTGGCCTGGGTCGTCGCCGGATCGGTGCTGCTGCATCTCGCCGTCAAGCTGCCGGTCGTGCGGCGCGGTCTTGCCGAACCGCTGAGTTCTGACGGTGGGGCGGGCATCAGCCGACGGGGGGTGCTGATCGCGGCGGGCGCCGGGGTGGGTGCCGTCGCGCTCACCACCGTGGGGCAGGTTCTGCCGTCACTGGAGCCGATTGCCGTTCTCGCGCCGCGGCGGCCGCGGACAGGTCCGGCGCGCGTCCCGATCAACCGCACCGCGCGCGCGGCGGGCATCACCGAGCTGCCGCCGAGCTACCGGCTGAGCGTGACCGGCCCCGAGCCGTTCGACCTCGACCTCGCGCAGCTCGAGGCCCTGCCGGCGGTCGAGCGGCACATTCCGCTGGCGTGCGTCGAGGGCTGGAGCGTCAGCGCGCGGTGGCGCGGGCCTTTGCTCATCGAGCTGGTCCGGCGCGCCGGTGGCGACGGTGGCTCGACGGTCCGGGTCTGGTCGCTCGAGCAGAGGGGGTCGTTCCGCGCCTCGCTGATCCGCGGCTCCCAGTTGCGTGCGGCGCTGCTCGCGACGCACATCAACGGGACGCGGCTGAGCATCGACCACGGCTACCCGGTGCGCCTGATCGCGCCGGACCGGGCCGGCGTGCTGAACACGAAATGGCTGACCAGGGTGGAGATCCGGTGACCCGGCCCTCGACGACGCGGCTGCTGCTCGGCACCACCGGTGCGCTGATGGTCGGCTACGGCGCCTGGCGGATCCTCGGCAACGCGCAGACGACCAAGCCGCTCAAGCTTGGTGAGTGGCTGCTGGCCGCGATCGTCCTGCACGACGGGGTGCTGGCCTGGCTGGTGCTCGGTACCGGATGGCTGGTGGCGCGCGTGGTTCCGCAACGTGCACGGACGTATGTACAGGGCGGCCTGGTGTGTGCTGCCCTGCTGACGGTGATCGCGCTGCCGCTGATCTACCGGCGCGGTCACGCCGCCGCCGGGCTGACCCTGCTCGAGCAGAACTACGGGGCCCATCTCGCCGTGCTGCTCGGCATCGTGGCGGGCGTGGCCTGCGCGGCGTATGCGGTACGGGTGCTGCGCGATCGGCGTCAGCGCGTGAGCAGCGCGAACGAGCGCCCGCCCACCGACCAGACCTCGCCGACCACGTAGCCGGTGTCCTTCGCGTACCGGTGCAGGGCGTCCACGCCGACCTCGGCCCACGGGAACGCCGGCTCGACGAGCTCGCCGCCGCGGCGCAGCCGCACGGTCGGCCGGGCGTCGGCGTCCGCCGACGCATGCGTCTCGACGAGTACGCGCCCGGTGCCGGTCAGCAGGGTGCGGATGCGCGCCAGCAAGGCGGCCGGGTCACCGCCGATGCCGAGGTTGTCGTCCATCAGCAAGACCGTCGGCCAGCGGCCTTCGCCCGGCGTGCGGTCGAAGACGCTGCGCTGCAACGCGGGCCCGCCCCGTCGCCGGGTGAGCGACACCGCTGCCATCGCGATGTCGACGCCGAGCGCCGCCATGCCGCGTTCGGCGAGGGCGAGCACGAACCGCCCCGGCCCGCAGCCGACATCGAGCACGGGCGGGCGACATCGCTCGATCACGGTGCGGTCGGCGTCGTCGATCGGAGCCAGCCACCGGCTCGTGTCCATCTGGATCTCGCGGCCGTCGTCCGTGACTAGATGCAGTGGCTCGGCCGACAGGAGCGAGCGCTCGTACGGGGCGAGCACGCCGGCGTGCATCAGACGGCTACGGCCGGATCGAGGCCACGCAACGCGGCGGCGAACTCGGTCGATGGTGCCGCTGCGGCCACCCCGTGTGCGACGTCGATCGTGTCGACGTCGGCGAGCATGTCGAGCAGTTGGACGCGCAGGCCGGCGGCGTGCAGCCGGCGCAACTGCTCGACGCCGGTGTGACTGGTCGACATCGGCACGCCGCTGATGACCTCGGCGGCGAGCGCGGGATTGCGCAGCCCGATCGCCCAGTAGCCACCGTCCTCGGCCAGGCCGAGGCACGCATCGTGGCCGTCCGGGTCGAACGCGGCCAGCTGGGCGGCACTGACCTGTGGGGTGTCCATGCCGATCAGCAGCGCCGGGCCGCCTGATGCAGCGCCGAACGCGGCGAC
>DASXRA010000450.1:0-1509 GCA_036506855.1 Jatrophihabitantaceae bacterium | reverse complement strand
GCGGTCACGGCCAGGCCCATCAGGGTGCCGATGGCGAGTGCGGCACGCAGGTTCGTTCGCATGGAGGCTCCTCTACGGCGTACACGGCGCCGCTGCCCCCGAACCGAGCCGCACTGACCCCGATGGCCGATAGGTGCTCCGCCTCCAGCGAGCGTGTCGCGGTCAGACAAGCACTAGAGATCGGATGAGTCAAGACATCCGGGTCGATTCCGGACCTGGTGAGCTATGTTCGGTCCTGATTGCTCGTGTGCCGAGTCGCCTGCCCGCGCTCTCACAACTTCGCATATGTTGTCCGGGCGTCATCGGCTCATTTCACGCGGAGCTTGATTTGGCTCGGCGCTCGGACATGTTGAGACGCGAGTGGGGCCTTGCCGGATCGTTGGATGACGAGACATCCGACGTATTGACTAGTTATCCGCGCCGTCTCGGAGTGCGGCAACGGCGGCAGCGATCTCGCGGCGCAGGGCGTCGTCGTGGATCAGTCCGTCGTCGCCGACCGCATGCCGCGCGACGGGGATCTGCGCGCACGCGGCGTCGATGATCCGGGTGCCGGCATAGCCGAGCACCGTCCGAAGGGACGCGTGGGCGCCTGCGGCTCCGGTCGGCATGGTCGACACGTTGATCCAGGCCACCGGCTTCTGGTAGATCTCGCCGCCGCCGATCGTCCAGTCGAGCAGGTTCTTGAACGAGCCGGGCAACGCGCCGGCGTACTCGGGGGTGGAGAACAGGACGGCGTCCGCGGCGGCGATCCGTGCGCGCAGGTCCGCGACCGGCGCGGGTAGTGGCTCGGTGTCGTCGTCCGGATTGAAATGCGGCAGCAGCGCCAGGCCGTCGAACACGGTTGCGGTCACACCGGCAACGGGCGCGGCGACGATCGTCCGCAAGGCCGCCGCGTTCGTCGACGCCTCGCGCAGGCTGCCGCAGACGAGCAGGATCTGGCAGGGCGCACTCACGATGGACGAGCGTAGACGGACGGCCGGCGCCAACGGCATTAGGTTCGAGCCTGTGTCGAACCCTCTCGAAGTCGGTCTGATCAAGCTGCTCGGCCTCAATGTCGTCGAGGCATCCCCGGACGTGGTCCGGCTCTCGTGGCAGGTCAGCCCCGACCACTTGCAGCCGGACGCGATCGTGCACGGTGGCGTGTACTGCGCCGCGGCCGAGACGGCGGCCAGCATCGGCGCGTCGCTCTGGTTCGGCGACCGCGGCCGCGTCGTCGGCGTCTCCAACCAGACGGACTTCCTGCGCGCCGTCCGCGAGGGCACGCTGACCGCACCGGCGACCCCGATCCACCGCGGGCGCAGCCAACAACTGTGGCTGGTCGAGATCGTCGACGAGCAGTCGCGGCTCGTCGCCCGCAGTCAGGTTCGCTTGCAGAATCTCACACCTCGCGCGAACGACGGCTAGGGCGACATTTCGCGAAGTACTGTCGGAGGCACCGCCGAAAGAGAGGGGCCACCGATGACGGACACAGCCGTCCAGATGCCCGAATCCGTAGCCCTGCGCCACCCC
>DASXRA010000449.1:0-6759 GCA_036506855.1 Jatrophihabitantaceae bacterium | reverse complement strand
CACCGGCGACGCTCTCCGGTGGCGAGGCGCAGCGCGTCGCAGTGTGCGCGGCACTCGCTCACGAGCCGACCGTCGTGCTGGCCGACGAGCCGACCGGCGAGCTGGATCTCGCCTCCGCGGACGAGGTCTACGACCTGCTCTCGTCGGCAGTCGCGTCCATCGGCGCCACACTGCTGCTCGTCACGCACGACCAGCGCGCCGCGCGCATCGCCGACCGCATGGCGCGCATCCGCGACGGCAGGCTCTCCGAAGAGTGGTCGCCGCATGCGCCGGACGACGAGATGCTCGTCGTCGACGATCGAGGTTGGGTGCGCCTGCCCGAGACGCTGCGGCGCGGCGCGGGTGCGTTGCGCGGCGTGCGGGCCAGCACCGAGGGCGCGCAGATCGTGCTCAGCGGCGCAGACGAGCCGCTGGCGGCGCATCCGGTCGCCGCCGCGCCGACGACAGCCGCGGCCGGATCGGTCGCCGCGCTCGAAGCGGTGCGCCTCGCCTACGGCGACCGCGTCGTGCTCGACGGGCTGTCGCTCGACGTCCGCGCCGGTCTGCTCACGCTCGTCCGGGGACGTTCCGGCTCGGGCAAGTCGACCCTGCTGCGCGTGCTCACCGGTCTCGCCGACCCCGACTCCGGACGAGCGCTGCTGGCCGGCGTCGACGTGACCGGCCTGTCGCGGGCGGCACGCGCCGACCTGCGCCGCGAACACGTCGCCGTCTTCGGGCAGGGCGGGGCACTTGCCGAACCGCTCGACGTGATCGAGAACCTCGCGCTTGCTCGCGCGGCACGCGGCCTGCCGGCCGACCCGGACCTGATCGACAAGACCGTCGATTCGCTCGGTCTCTCGGCGCTTCGCCAGCGGGCAGTACGGCTGCTGTCCGGCGGTGAGCGCCAGCGGGTTGCCATCGCCCGCTCGCTGGTCGTCGAGCGGCCGCTCGTGGTGCTGGACGAGCCGACGTCGTCGCAGGACGAGGCGCATGCCGAGATCGTGGCGCGCGTGCTCGCCGAGGCCGCGGCGGCCGGGCGTGCGGTGCTGTGCGCCACGCACGATCCGGTGCTGGCCGACGTCGCGGATACCGCCGTCGTGCTCACCTAGACCCGGCCGCCCCCGCCCCCCTCCTTCCGGGGGCGGCCGCCCCCCGAACTCAGGCGGGGAACGACGCGACCGACCACGGCTCGGGCGAGTCGACTTCCGCATCGGCCTCGGTAGCCGGGAAGTGCGCCGGCCCGCCGCACTGGCCACGCACCACCGCTTCGGGGTCGCTGACGAACTGCGGGCTCGGCTGCACCGAGTCGTAGTAGCGGTGGAAGACCGGCGTGAGGCTGCCCGAGATCGGCGGCACGATCCAGCTCCAGTCGGCCGGGCAGCTGCGGCCCGCACGCTCCTCGCGCGCCAGGTGGGTGAGGAAGCGCTGCGCCTCGGTGTGATGGTCGGTGACCGTCACGCCGTCGGCGGCGAACGAGTGCAGGACGGCACGGTTGATCTCGATCACCGCGCGGTCGCGCCACAGCGTCTGCTCGGACGTCATGTCCAGGCCCATCCGGCGCGCGACCGTCGAGGCCATGTCGTAGCGGTCGGCGTCGACCAGGTTCCGCGCCCCGATCTCGGTCCCCATGTACCACCCGTTGAAAGGCGCCGCCGGGTACGAGACGCCGCCGATGCACAGCCGCATGTTGCTGATCGCCGGGACGGCATGCCAGCGCAGGCCGAGCTCTGCGAACCACGCGAACTCCGGGTGCGACAACCCCACTTCGAGGACGTCCGCGGTCGACAGCTGGAACATGCGTGGGCCCGCGGCGGCGGTTTCCACGACCAGCGGCAACACGTCGAAGTCGCCGGGCGTCGGCGGTGGCTGCCAGCCCATCGTCGTGACGGCCTCGGTGAATCCGACATACCGTGGGTCGCCCCGCACGCCGCCGTCTGGTTGCGGGTAGCCCGCGTAGCGGATCAGCTGATCGTTCCAGATTCGCGGCGCCGGGCGTCCGGGCGCCTCCGGAGCGAAGATGCTGATCACGGGACGCACCTTCCCGCCGTTCGCCGCGATCCGCAGATGCGTGCGGCAATGCTTCGCGACTCCGGCGGCGTCGCCGACCGCGCGCAGATCACGCACCCGCAAGCTGTTCCAGTACAGCCGGCCGATGCAGCGCGCGCTGTTGCGCCAGGCGACCCGGGCGCCCCAGGTCAGCTCCGCGGTCGTGTGGTGGTAGGTCCCGGTGGTGAGGATCTCGGCACGCGCCCAGGCGATGCGACGTGCCACGTCGCCCGCGTCCGGATTCTCGGCGTGGAACAGCTCGACGAACTCGACGGCTTCGTCCAGATCGACCTCGCCACCGGTCTCGCTCGGCGTCGACGCAGGCTCAACTCGGCTGTGGTCCACGGGGCACTGAGCGGAGGGTGACGGCTCGGGTATCGCGGGTGAGGGTGACGACACGCTAGGCAACGATAACGGCCCTCGGCGGTCCGTCCAAGAATCGGCGGAACTATCACGCTGTGTGCGGCAGATTTCCGGAATTCGTGCGCGCTCCGCGCACAAAATGCGCTGCGGCGCCCGATCAGTCGATGGTGAACGTGTCGTAATAGATGCGCGAGAGCGGCACGCCACGCGAGCTGAGCGTCCGGACCGTCGCCTGGATGAGGCTGGGCGATCCGCTGACGACGACGTCGTGATTGGACCAGTCCGCGTGCTGTGCCACGACGTCGGGCAGCGAGCCACGTACGCCGGTGTACTTCGGCTCGCGCGAGACGACCTTGACCACGTCGAGCATCGGGTCGCGCATGACGAGGTCGTCGAGCACGCCGTTGAGGTAGAGCTCGCGGCTGTAGCGCACTCCGTGGAACAGGTGCAGGCGCGTCGACGGCGAACGGTGCTCGAGATCGGGCAGCATCGACATGACCGGCCCGATGCCCGTGCCGCCCGTGACCAGCAACAGGTCGCGCTCGCCATGCGTGACGAGGCCGAGCAGCCCGAGCGGCGGCCCGATCTTCCACACGTCACCGGGCTGGGTTTCGGTGACCATGCTGCCGCTGACCCAGCCGCCAGGCACCGTCTTGACGTGGAACTCGAGCTCGCCGCCCGCGCTCGGCGCATTGGCCATCGACATCGGCCGCCACATCCGGGGGCGGCGGGGCGTCTCGACGCTGACGTACTGCCCGGGCCGGTACACGAGGTCCGGTTCCGGCTTGACCTTGATGATCGCGATGTCGTGACCGGGACGCGCGATGTCGACCACGGTGCCCCGGTAGTACGGCGGGCCGTAGGCGGCGGCCTCGTCGGCGGCGCGGCGCATCTCGCGCGAGATGACCGCGTACGCGTCTTCCCAGGCGTGCTGGACCTCGGGCGTCCAGTGGTCACGCATGTGCAGCTTCAACGCGTAGAACAACGCGTCGCCGACCTGGTCATAGTGCTCGGGCGTGACTTCGAACTTGCGGTGGTCGCGGCCGAGTTCGGCCAGCAGGACGGAGAACCGGTCCGGTTGGTCGATGACCTGGATGATCGTCGTCAGCGCGCGGAGCAGGCGGATGCGCTGCACGGTCATGGTGGCCGGGAACATGTCGCGCAGCGACGGGTTCGCGTGGAACAGCGCGGCGTAGAAGTACTGTGCGATTCGATCGGCCGCAGGCTCGGCCTCGGCCCAGCTCTCTCGGATCAGTTGAGCCTGTGACGGCACCAGGTTCCTTTCGTCCTGCGCGCGGAACCCCCCGTTACGCCGCGAGTCCGCGTCGGCGCGGACACCAATCTAACGCCTAGTGCGCGGACCGCTACCCCTCCGGCCAGGGCAATCTGGACGCGAACCTCGCATATCCGGCCGAGTGCCTTTCGGGCGCACGCGAGGTGTGACAGTCTGGCGGCTGTCCGTCACGCCTCCGCGGGGGAAGCGCTGGCCGGCGCATCGGGCGTGCGCGTCACTGCGATCACCCGAGGAGTGACATGTCTGCGCCCTCTCCTGGCGAAACCGCCCAGCACACCCAGCCCGGCAGCGCAGCCGAGCGTGACCTGCAATGTCGCTACCAGACCACCGCACGTGCCGATCGTTTCTATCGCGATCAGGTACTCGACCACCTCAATCCCGCGATGCGCGAGTTCGTCGGACGCCAGGACATGGCGTTCATCGCGACCTCGGACGGGGCCGGCGAGTGCGATGCGAGCTTCCGCGCCGGGGCGCCCGGGTTCCTGCACGTGATCGACGAGCGGACTATCGCCTACCCCGAATACCGCGGCAACGGGGTGATGGCGAGCCTGGGCAACATCGTCGAGAACCCGCACGTAGGCATCTTGATGATCGACTTCGTCCGCGAACTGATCGGCCTGCACGTCAACGGCACGGCGCACGTCGTCGACGACGAACCGTTGCGCCGCAGCGTGCCCGACCTGCCCGCCGAGCAGGTGAAGGGGCGCCAGCCCGAGCGGTGGGTGGTCGTCGCGGTCGACGAGGCGTACGTGCACTGCCGCAAGCACATCCCGCGCATGATGCACGTCCCGCACCGCCGCGCGTGGGGTACCGACGACGTGCACAGCAAGGGCGGTGACTACTTCGGCGCCGCGACGACGCCGAGCCCGTGGTCCGGACCACCTACCGAGGGTTGAGCGGAACAGACTCAACTTAGCGTTCGTTGCTCCAGGTGGACGCCGTCCAGTGGCGCCCCGACAATCGAGCTTCGAACGAGGTGAGCCCACACCCATGGACCTGACCACCCGCAGCCAGCAGGCTGTCTCCACCGCGGTGAAATCTGCCGCCGAGCGCGGCAACCCGGCCGTCGAACCGGCACACCTGGCCGTCGTCCTGCTCGACGACGCCGAGGGGCTGACCCGTCCGCTGCTGTCCGCGGTCGGCGTCGACCCGCTCGCGGCGCGGGCGGCGATCCAGCGCCAGGTCGACGCCTTGCCTGCCGCCGCCGGCTCGACAGTCGCGGCGCCCCAGCCGTCGCGCGGGTTCCTCGCGGTCTTGAGTGCCGCGGAACGCGAGGCGCGCGACCGCTCCGACGAGTACGTCTCGACCGAGCATCTGCTGATCGCGCTGGCCGACCAGGGCGTGGTCAGCGGGGTGACGCCGGCCGCGCTGCGTGACGCGCTGGCATCGCTTCGCGGCTCGCAGCGCGTCACGTCGCCCGATCCGGAGGGCACGTTCCAGGCCCTCGAGAAGTACGGCGTCGACCTCACCGAGCGCGCCCGCGAAGGCAAGATCGACCCCGTCATCGGACGCGACGCCGAGATCCGCCGGGTGATCCAGGTGCTGTCGCGGCGCACGAAGAACAACCCCGTGCTCATCGGCGAGCCCGGCGTCGGCAAGACGGCCGTCGTCGAGGGCCTCGCGCAGCGCATCGTCGCCGGTGACGTCCCGGAGTCCCTGCGCGGCAAGCGACTCGTGGCGCTCGACCTGGGTGCGATGGTCGCCGGCGCGAAGTACCGCGGCGAGTTCGAGGAGCGGCTCAAGGCTGTGCTCAACGAGATCAAGGACGCCGGCGGCGCCGTCGTTACCTTCATCGACGAGCTGCACACCGTCGTCGGAGCAGGAGCTACGGGCGCTGATTCTTCAATCGACGCGTCCAACATGCTCAAGCCGATGCTCGCTCGTGGCGAGCTGCGCATGGTCGGCGCCACCACCCTGGACGAGTACCGCCAGCACATCGAGAAGGACGCCGCGCTCGAACGGCGCTTCCAGCAGGTGATGGTCGCCGAGCCGTCCGTCGAGGACACCATCGCGATCCTGCGCGGCCTGAAGGGACGCTACGAGGCGCACCACAAGGTGGTCATCAACGACGGGGCACTCGTGGCCGCCGCGACCCTGTCCGACCGGTACATCACGTCGCGGTTCCTGCCCGACAAGGCGATCGACCTGGTCGACGAGGCGGCGTCACGCCTGCGGATGGAGATCGACTCGCGTCCCGTCGAGATCGACGAACTGCAGCGGGCTGTCGACCGGCTGCGCATGGAAGAGCTCGCGCTCGCCAAGGAGACCGACGATGCCTCACGTGAGCGGCTCGCCCGGCTGCGCAGCGAGCTGGCCGACCTGACCGAGCAGCTCGACGCGCTGAACGCCCGCTGGGAAAGGGAGAAGTCCGGGCTGAACCGGGTCGGCGAGCTCAAAGAGCGCCTGGACGATCTGCGTGGCCAGGCCGAGCGCGCGCAGCGTGACAACGACTTCGAGACGGCGTCGCGGCTGCTGTACGCCGAGATCCCGGCGGTCGAGAAGGAACTCGCTGTGGCGAGCGACGCCGAGCCCGTCGAGGACGTGCTCGTCAAGGAGGAGGTCACCGCCGACGACGTTGCCGACGTGGTGGCCGCGTGGACGGGCATCCCCGCCGGCCGGCTGCTCGAAGGCGAGACGGCGAAGCTGCTGCGGATGGAGGACGCGCTCGGCGCGCGCGTGGTCGGGCAGGCCGACGCCGTGCGCGCAGTGTCCGATGCCGTGCGGCGAGCCCGCGCCGGTGTCAGCGATCCCGACCGGCCGACCGGCTCGTTCCTCTTCCTCGGCCCGACGGGTGTCGGCAAGACCGAGCTGGCCAAGTCGCTGGCCTGGTTCCTGTTCGACGACGAGCGCGCGATGGTGCGCATCGACATGAGCGAGTACTCCGAGAAGCACAGCGTCGCCCGGTTGGTCGGCGCGCCGCCCGGATACGTCGGCTACGAGGAGGGCGGCCAGCTGACCGAGGCGGTGCGGCGGCGCCCGTACAGCGTCGTCCTGCTCGACGAGGTCGAGAAGGCGCACCCGGACGTGTTCGACATCCTGCTCGCGGTGCTCGACGACGGGCGGCTGACCGACGGGCA
>DASXRA010000448.1:0-2735 GCA_036506855.1 Jatrophihabitantaceae bacterium | reverse complement strand
CCTGACCCTGGCGCAGGCTGAACAGCCGCACGATGTCGCCGACCTCGACGGCCTCCTCGACGAGGGCGGCGAGCACTCGCGGCGTCGAGACGGCCACGTCCACGCCCCACGCTTCGGTGAACAGCCATTCGTTGGCGGGATGGTTTATCCGTGCCACGACCCGTCGCACGGAGAACTCGGTCTTGGCGAGCAGCGACACGACGAGGTTGACCTTGTCGTCGCCGGTCGCGCCGACGACGACGTCGTACTCCTCCAGCTTGGCGTTCTCCAGGTTCTCGACCTCGCACGCGTCGCCAAGCAGCCAGTCAGCTCCCGGAATCCGCTTCGGGTCGACCTTGCCGGGCTCCTTGTCGATCAGCAGCACGTGGTGCCCGTTGTCGACGAGCTCGCGGGCGATTGAGCGTCCCACGGCACCGGCACCGGCGATCGCGACTCTCATGCGTGTGCTCCTTCCGGTGCGCGTTCGGCAACGTCTCGCAGCACCGGAGCATGCGCGTCGTTGACCAGCACGTGCAGTGCGTCACCATCCTGAACCATGGTCGAGGACGTCGGCAGCTCGCCGATGCCGAATCGGGTCACCAGCGCGACGCGGCTACCGGTGGCCGCCTCGAAGTCCGTGAGCAGGTGACCGATCCAACCCTCGTGCGGGCTGACGTGGACGAGCGCCACGGCGCCCGACGGATCGCGCCACACCTCGTCGGTCGCCTCGCCGAGCACAGCCTTGAGCAGCCGGTTCGCAGTCCACGGGACGGTGGCGACGGTCGGGATGCCGAGCCGCTCGTACACCTCGGCGCGTTTGGGGTCGTAGATGCGCGCGATGACTTTCTGCACGCCGAACGTCTCGCGGGCGAGGCGGGCGGAGATGATGTTCGAATTGTCGCCGTAGCTCACAGCCGCGAACGCGTCCGCCTGCTCGATGTCGGCCGCGACGAGCGTGTCGCGGTCGAAGCCGAGGCCGGTGATCTGGCGGCCGCGGAAGTGCTCGCCGAGCCGGCGGAACGCATCGGGATTCATGTCGATGACCGCGACGCTGTGCTCTCGGCGTTCGAGCTCGTGGGCCAGCGTCGAGCCGACCCGCCCGCACCCCATGATGACGATGTGCACGACCGGCACATCTCCTTCCCCACACGCCAGACGCCGTCGGAGAAAGCGTCACCCTGGCGTAACGACGCTACACAACGCAGGTGCCGGGTACGACCTGGCGGGGCGCGGGTGGCGCGAGCGGGCCACGAACCGCGGGCCGTGGACGCTTCGCGCCGAACGCGCCGTATGGTGCTGCGGTGAGCATCGTGACCCGCGTTGCCAAGCGACTGATCATCGGCAGCCCGGTGCGGTCGGACCGGATGGGTCACTCCCTGCTCCCGAAGCGGCTCGCCCTGCCGATCTTCGCGAGCGACCCGCTGTCCAGCGTCGCCTATGCGACCCAGGAGATCCTGCTCGTGCTGACGGTCGGCGGCACGGCCTTCTTGTACCTCGCGCCGTGGATCGCGGCCGCGGTCATCGTCTTGATGGTCGCCGTCGTCGCGTCCTACCGGCAACTCGTCCGCGCGTACCCGACCGGCGGCGGCGACTACGAGGTGGCGAGCAAGAACCTAGGCCGGTCGGCCGGCGTGGTGGTCGCCAGCGCGCTGCTCGTCGACTACGTCATGACCGTCGCGGTGTCGGTGTCGTCGGGCGTCGACAACATCATCTCCGCGGCGCCGTCGCTGCATCACCACCGCGTGGCGATGGCGCTGATCTTCACCGTCCTGCTCGCCGCGGTGAACTTGCGCGGGCTGCGCGAGGCAGGTCTCGCGTTCGCGGCGCCGACCTACCTGTTCGCGACCGGCGTGTTCGTGATGATCGCGACCGGGCTGTTCCGTGCGATCGCCGGCGACAGGCCGGTCGCCGAGAGCGCGCACTACGTCCCGCACGTGCATTCGGGTTACGGCTCGCTCGGCCTGCTGGCGCTGTGCTTCCTGACGCTGCGCGCATTCTCGTCGGGCTGCACCGCGCTGACCGGCGTCGAGGCGATCGCCAACGGGGTGCCGGCGTTCAAGCCGCCGAAGGCGCGCAACGCCCAGCGGACGCTCGTGATCATGGGCGCGATGGCGACGTCGATGTTCGCGGGCGTTACCGCTCTGGCACTGATCACGAAGGTCCGCATCACCGCGAACGCCTGCGACCTGGGCGGGTTCACCGACTGCGAGCACCGCCCGCAGCGCACCGTGATCGCCCAGGTGGCGTCCGCGGTGTTCGGCGGGCCGCACTCGGTGGGCTTCTTCTACCTGCAGGCCGCGACCGCGCTCATCCTCGTGCTGGCAGCCAACACGGCGTTCAACGGGTTCCCGCTCCTCGGCGCCATCCTGGCCCAGGACAAGAACCTGCCGCGGCAGCTGTACACGAGAGGCGATCGGCTCTCCTACAGCAACGGCATCGTCGCCCTGGCGCTGGTGGCCGGCTTGTTGATCTACCTGTTCAAGGCCGACGTAACGCGCCTGATCCAGCTCTACATCCTCGGCGTGTTCACGTCCTTCACCCTCGGCCAGTCCGGCATGGTGCGGCACTGGAATCGCGCGCTGCGCACCGAACGCGATCCTGCTGAGCGGCGGCGGATGATCCGCTCGCGCGCGATCAACGCGTTCGGCGCGAGCTTCACCGGGTTGGTCCTGGTGATCGTGGTGGCCACCAAGTTCACCAAGGGCGCTTACCTGGTGATCATCGCGATGCCGATCCTGTACGGGCTGATGCGCGCG
>DASXRA010000447.1:0-7036 GCA_036506855.1 Jatrophihabitantaceae bacterium | reverse complement strand
CAGCGTCCGGGGAATCCGCTTCCCCGTGGCGGCTCGGTGCCCGTAGCTGCGCAACGTCGCTTGTGCCCCGTTGTTGAACCACCGCTCGATCGCTCCCGGCTCGCCCGCGAAGGCGTCGAGCATCATCTGCTCGTGGTTGCCCATCAACACCGTCGCGCCCTCGTCGCGCAGTCCGATCACGAGATCGACGACGCCGCGCGCATCGGGTCCCCGGTCGACGTAGTCGCCGAGCAGGATCAGGTCGTCGGCGGCGGGGTCGTAGCGCACCTCGTCGAGCAGGCGCTCGAAGCGCTCACGCTCGCCGTGGATGTCGCTGATCGCCAGCGTCCGCCGCGGCGTCACGCGGCGGGCCCGAGGCGGCGCAACACGTCGAGCAGGGCGGCCGGGTCGCCGAACTCCGGCAGCGGCAGGACCGCAAGCACGGGCGTCCGCACGCCCGCGTCGGCGTACGCGTGCACCTGAGCCCGGCACGACTCCGGCGTGCCATGCAGCACCAGCGCGTCGATCACCTCGTCCGTCACCGCAGCCGCCGCGCCGGCCCGGTCGCCCGCCGCCCATTTCTCGTTCATCTCGCGGAGAGTCTCTCCCCTGCCCAGCCACTGGTGGAAGGCGGCATACGCAGGCACGGTCAGGTAGCTCGCGATCAGCCACCGGCCGAGGTTGCGTGCGTACTCGGCGTCGTCGGTCGGGCAGACGAACACGCGCGCCACGATGTCGGCGTCCGGGTTGCCGATCGCGTCCACGCATCGCTCGACGTCCGACGACGCAAGCCAGTTCAGGATCGCGCCGTCGGCCTCGCGTCCGGCCAGGCGCAGCATCTGCGGACGCAACGCGGCGAGCAGCACGGGTGGCGGCGCCGCAGGCGCGTTCTCCAGCTTGAACCGCTTGATCTCGAACGTGTCGAAGCGCCCGTCCACCCGCTCGCCGGCCAGCGCCGCGCGGACGAAGCGCAGCACGTCACGGGTCCGGCGCACCGGTTCGTCGAACGCCAGCCCGTTCCAGTCCTGGACGACCGCCGGACTGGACGCGCCTAGACCGAGGACGAAGCGTCCCGGCGCCAGCCCCGCGAGCGTCGCCGCGGACATCGCGATCAGTGCCGGGCCGCGGGTGAACACCGGCACGATCGCCGTGCCCAGCCGGAGCGCCGGCTCCCAGGTCGCCGCGAGTGCGAGCGGCGTGAACGCGTCCGCGCCGGCCACCTCGGACGACCACACGTCGGTGTAACCGAACCCCGGCAGTGCGCGCACGAGCTCGGCGTGGTCGGCCAGCGCGAGGCCGGCCTGCGGCACGGTCAGCCCCCAGCTCACCGGTCGCCCTCGGTGCCGTGCAGGCCGGCGAGCACCAGGTCGGCGACCTCCGTCGCGATCTGCTCAGGACGCAGCCGCCCCGCCGGGCGGTACCACCGCGGCATCTCGTTGATCACTCCGAAGATCGTGAACGTCACGATCTCGGGCGACGCGACCGCCCGGAACTCGCCGCGGTCCTGCGCCTCGCTGACCAGGCGAGTCACGGTGTTGTGGTAGCGGCGACGCTGGCTGCGCATCTGCATGATCCGCCGATTGCCCAGCTGCGACAGCTCGCGGGAGAAGACGAGCGCCTCGCGTGCACTCGCGGCCGTCGTCTCGACGAGGTCGACGATCAGCGCGCGCAGCGTCTCGGCCGGTGACAGCCGCTCGGCCAGGATCCGGTGCATGCCCTCGAGCTGGCGGGTGATCAGGTCGCCGTAGACCGCGTAGAGCAGCTCGTCCTTGCTGGCGAAGTGGTGGTAGAAGCCGCCCTTCGCCACCCCCGCCCGGGTGATCACCTGCGACACGCTGGTCGCGTCGTACCCGTGGTCTGCGAACAGGTCGACGGCGGCAGTGAGGATGCGCTGGCGTACGCCGGCCTCGCCGCGTGCCCGCGTCGCCGTCATGAGATGAGGTCCTTCACGAGCATCGCAGCGAGTACCGCAGCGAAGCGAGGAACGCAGCGAGGAGCGGAGTGGAGGGCCGAGGCGGGAGGCTGGGTCATCGCAAGGCCGCCTTGAGCTCTTCGCGGGCGATCGAACGCAGGTGCACCTCGTCCGGGCCGTCAGCCATGTGCAGGGTGCGCAGCAGCGCCCACGCGTAGGCGAGCGGTGTGTCGCCGGAGACGCCGGCGCCGCCGTGCAACTGGATCGCCCGATCGAGCACGTAGGACGCCGCTCGCGGGGCGGCCACCTTGATCGCGGCGATCTCGGTGCGTGCGCCCTTGGCGCCGACGGTGTCGATCAGCCAGGCGGTCTTGAGCACGAGCAGCCGAGCCTGGTCGATCGCCAGCCGCGACTCGGCGATCCACTCGCGCACGACGCCTTGCCGCGCGAGCGGGGAGCCGAACGTGCTACGCGACATCGACCGCACGATCATCAGTTCGAGCGCCCGCTCGGCCATGCCGATGCAGCGCATGCAGTGGTGGACGCGTCCCGGGCCGAGCCGGGCCTGGGCCATCATGAAGCCGCCGCCCTGCGGGCCGAGCAGGTTCGCGGCTGGGACGCGGACGCTGTCGAAGTCGATCTCGCCGTGACCGCCGTGCGGGCCGTCGTCGTAGCCGAACACGGTGGTGGAGCGGCGCACGGTCACTCCCGGCGCGTCCAGCGGGACGAGCACCATCGAGTGCCTCGCGTGCCGCGCCTCGTCCGGGTCGCTGACGCCCATGACGATCGCGAGCTTGCACTCCGGACGCATCGCCCCGGTCGACCACCACTTGCGGCCGGTGATGACGTAGTCGCCGCCGTCGCGCTGGACGCGCGTGGCGATGTTCGTGGCGTCGGACGACGCGACGTCCGGCTCGGTCATCGAGAAGCACGACCGGATCTCGGCGTCGAGCAGCGGACGCAGCCACTGCTCATGCTGCTCGGACGTGCCGAACATGGCGAGCAGCTCCATGTTGCCGGTGTCCGGCGCAGAGCAGTTCATCGCCTCGGGCGCGATACCCGCCGACCGTCCGGACAGCTCGGCGATCGGCGCGTAGTCGAGCACCGACAGGCCGGCGCCGAAGCGCCCGTCGGGCAGGAACAGGTTCCACAACCCGCGCTGGCGGGCCTCGGCGCGGAGCTTGACCAGGATCTCGGGCGTGCGAAACGGCGTGCCGGCGGCCCGCGCCTCGGCCGCCTGCGCCGCGAACACCGGTTCGGCCGGGTAGACCTGCTCGTCCAGGAACCGCGACACGGCACCCTGCAGCACCTGCGACTTCTCGCTGTGCGTGAAATCCATCAGCGGCCTCCTTGGGTGCGCAGCGCGTCGAGCGCTCGGGACAGCAGCATCGGCACTATGGCGCCGAAGGTCTCGAAGCCGGAACCCACCGTCTTGCCCTGCAGGTGCCGGGCGGCGATGCCCTCGGCGATCACCGCCAGCTTGAAGAAGCCGAGGGCGACGTACCACGGCAGCCTGCCCAGGTCGCGTTTCGCGGCGGCGGTGTAGCGGGCCACCATCTCGTCCGCGGAGAGGAAGCCGTCGGCGGGCCGCATCCGGGGCATCGTCAGATCGCTCTGCTCGGCGAGGCTGTGGTAGACGACGAGCAGCCCGACGTCCGCGAGCGGGTCGCCGATCGTCGCCATCTCCCAGTCGACGACGGCCGCGATCCGCGTGACGTCGTGGCTGTAGATGAGGTTCGTCAGGCGGTAGTCGCCGTGCACGATCGCGGGAGCCCCGGACTCCGGCACGTCTGCGACCAACGCGTCGACCACCTGCTGCAGTTCCGGGACGGGCCGTGTCTCGGACGCCTGCCACTGCTTGTGCCAGCGGCGCACCTGCCGGTCCAGAAAGCCGGCGGGCCGGCCGAAATCGTCCAGGCCGACATCGTCGGGTGCAACGGCGTGTAGTTCGACGAGCGTGTCGACCAGCGCCTCGCCGACGCGCCGAGCCGCGTCGTCGTCGAGGGCGCCGATCGCGTCCGGACGGTCCAGCACGACTCCGTCCACGTAGGACATCAGGTAGAACGGCGCCCCGATGGCCGCGGGATCTGTGCACAGCGCGATCGCCCGGGCGACGGGCACGCCGGTGCCGGCGAGCGCGCTGATGACCCGGTACTCGCGGGCCATGTCGTGCGCCGTCGGCAGGACGTGGCCCAGCGGCGGCCGGCGCAGCGCCCAGGTCTGCGTACCGTCGGTGAGCCGGTAGGTGAGGTTCGACTTGCCGCCCGCAATGACCTCGGCGGACAGTTCACCGGCCCGCAGGCCGGGGCAGGCATCGTCCAGCCAGGACGTCAGTGGCACGAGGTCCAGTCCGGGGAGGTCGGCCACAGCACGACAGCCTAGAGACCGACCGGTCGGTCTGACAAGGGTGGCGCCGTGTTGAGAAGATAGCGGGCATGCGACCTCTCGTCGTGGTGATGACCGGCGTGGCGGGATCCGGTAAGTCCGCGGTCGGGCGGCTGGTGGCCGCCGACTTCGGCTGGCCCTTCGCCGACGGCGACGACCTGCACTCCGCCGAGAACGTCGCAAAGATGCGATCCGGGCGGCCACTGACCGATGCCGAGCGCGGGCCGTGGTTGCGGCAGATCGCGCGCTGGATCGGTGAGCATTCGGCGACGGGCGGCGTCATCGCCTGCTCGGCACTGCGCCGTGCCTACCGCGACCTGCTGCGCGACGGCCACCCCGACCTCCGGTTCGCCTGCCTGACCGCACCCCGCGACGTGCTCGCGGCGCGGTTGACCGACCGCCCGTCACATTTCATGCCGGCATCGCTGCTCGACAGCCAGCTCGACACGTTCGAACCGCTCGCGCCCGACGAGCCGGGCGCCACGTTCGACACGTCCGGCACGCCGGAGCAGACCGCGGCCGCGGTCATTGCCGCGTTCAGCGGGCCGATGCCCTCCTAGCTGACTACCGCACCGAACGCCTCACCGACACCGAACGTGACGGCGGCCGCGAGACCGCCGACGATCAGCTGACGGGTGCCGGAGTACAGCCAGCCGCGCGACGTGAAACGTGAGGTGAACGCCCCGGTGGTGAACAGGGCGACGAGTGCGAGCGCCGCCGACACGAGGATCTCGCGAACGCCGAACAGGTAGGGCAGCAGCGGGATGACCGCCCCGATGGAGAACGAGGTGAACGACGAGCCGGCCGCGGTCCACGCGCTGGGCAGGGATTCGACGTCGACGCCGAGCTCCTCGCGCACGTGGATCGACAGCGCCTGGTCGGGGTCTCGCGAGAGCTGGCGCGCCACCCGGCGGGCGAGATGCGGGTCTACGCCCCGGTCGACGTAGAGCTGGGCAAGCTCGTCCAGCTCGGCCGCGGAGTTGTGCTCGAGCTCGTGGCGCTCGATCTCGATCTCGGCACGCGCCGACTCGTTCTGGCTCTGCACCGACACGTACTCGCCGGTGGCCATCGAGAACGCGCCGCCGACCAGTCCGGCCAGGCCCGCCAGGGTGACCGCGTGGACGCTGACGCTCGAACCCGCACCGGCGACGCCGGCGATCAGCGCGAAGTTCGAGACCAGGCCGTCCATCATCCCGAACACGGTCGGCCGCAGCCAGCCACCCGCGACATCGCGGTGCTGGTGGTGGATCTCGACGCTGGCCGGCTCGGTCACGACATGACTCTACGAATCGGACTGAGCCTCGGCATGCTCCTCGGCCGGCTCTGCCTTGTCATCCGTCTGCCCAGCTTCGGCCGGCTCCGCCGCTTCCGCCGCCTCGGGCGGCTCCGTGGGCACGGCCGGCTCCGCAGTCTCCACAGCCTCCGTCGTGTCGCCGCCCTCCGCCGGAGGATGCCGGTAAGGCGACTCGTCGAACTTGTTGCGATGGCGCACGAACCACAACAGAGCGCCCACGAACACCACCACGGACGTCCACTCGTTCAGCCGCAGGCCGAGGAAGTGGTGCGCGAAGTCGCTGCGCAGGCCCTCGATGTAGAACCGGCCGGCCGTGTAGCCCATGGCGTAGAGCGCGAACTGGTTGCCCCGGCCGAGCCGCCAGCGCCGGGCCGCCCAGATCAAAAGGAACGCGAGCACGATGTCCCACACCGACTCGTACAGGAACGTGGGCTGGTAGTACCCGCACACGGTCTGCCCGAGGTGGCCGAAGTTGCACGGCTGGGCCTTGCCGGTCGTCACGTCCAGGTCGTGGATCTGCAGCTTCCACGGCACGTCCGTCGGGCGGCCGTAGAGCTCGTTGTTGAACCAGTTGCCCCACCGGCCGATCCCCTGCGCGGCGACCACACCGGGAGCGGCAGCGTCGGCGAATGCGGTCAGCCGCATACCCTTGCGCCGGCAACCGATCCACGCGCCGAGCACCCCGAGCGCGATGGCTCCCCAGATGCCCAGGCCGCCGTCCCAGATCTTCAGCGCGTCGACCGGGTGCTTGCCCGTGCCGAAGTACTTCTCCCCGTCGGTGGCGACGTGGTAGAGCCGCCCGCCGATGATGCCGAACGCGATGGCCCAGCCGGCGACGTCCCAGACGTCCTCGTCCTTGCCGCCGCGCGCACGCCAGCGCCGTACCGTGACGGCGAGCGCGACGAAGATGCCGGCCACGATGCACAGGGCGTACGCCCGAATCGGGATCGGGCCGACATGCCAGACGGCGTGGGTGGGACTCGGTATCGAGGCCAGCGAATGCACGCAGCGAGGGTAGCGGGGTTCGCCAGAGCTGTGTCTGCCCAGGCGCCTGGACCTACGGTCGGCGCAACGGCGATATTGGTGACGGCGATAGGTTTGGGCACATGCCCGATCGCGAGACTCGCGCCGTCGTGGTCACGGCGCACGGCGGCACCGATGTACTCGAAGTCCAGTCGCGGACGGTCGGCCCACCAGGGCCCGGACAGCTGCAAGTCCGAGTCGCCGCGTCGGGGATCAACTTCATCGACGTCTACCAGCGGACGGGCACCTACCCGACGACACTGCCGTTCGTGCTGGGCAGCGAGGGCGCCGGCGAGGTCATGTCCGTCGGCGAGGACGTCGAGGGATTCGCGGTCGGCGATGTCGTCGCCTGGGCGTCGACTCCGGGCAGCCAGTGTGGCGTCGTGAACGCCCGCGCCGACGCGGTCGTGCCGGTGCCGGACGGCGTGCCCGCCGACATCGCC
>DASXRA010000446.1:0-6881 GCA_036506855.1 Jatrophihabitantaceae bacterium | reverse complement strand
TGAGTCCTCGGCTCAGCAGGTCGGCGTGGACGGGTCGGTCGCCGGCGGTGACGTCGTGGGCTTGGTCTGCGGGCCGAGTACAACCCGTGTCGAGATGATCGGCGGCGGCGTGATCCCGGTCGTCGTCGTCGGCGGCGTCGTCGGCGGGGTCGTCGGCGGGGTTGTCGGCGCCGTCGTGCAGCTCGGCGTCGGCGCCACGTACTTGCCGACTGTCAGCGAGATCTGCTGATCCTTCTGGTACTTACTCCCCGCAGTCGGGAACTGCTCCAGCACGACGCCGGCCTGGTTCGGATCGTTGGTCACCTGCGAGGTGACCTTCGGCGGAGCCGTCCAGCCGCCGGAACTCAGCGCCTGTTTGGCGTCCTGGAGCGTCTTACCGACCAGGTTCGGCACACCCGACTTGCCGTTCGAGGTCAAGACCGTGATCGTCGCGCCCTTGGCGACCGGCGTGAACGGCTTCGGATCGGTGTCTATGACCTGGCCGGCGGGCTTGTCGTTGTCGACGTCCTTGCGGACCGGATTCAGGCCCTTCTCCGTGAGCTGCTGCGCCGCCTCGGAGTACTGCAGGCCGACCACGCTGGGCACCTGCACGGTCGGCTTCTTGTAGGTCTTGAACGTGATCGGGGTGTCCTTCGTGTGCTCGGTCCCGGCGGCGGGATCCTGCGTGCAGACCTTGTTGGCGACACCCGGCGTCTCCGGCCCGGCGCCGTCGGTGCACGGCCCGCTCGTCGTGCCTGGATCGTTGTCCGGCTGGAAACCGAGCGCGGTGAGTGCCTGGTTCGCGGCCTCGATCGTCCGGCCGACGAGCGAGGGAACCTGGATCGTCTTCGGCTTGTCGGACTTGCCGAGCAGCACGATCGCGTACGCGCCGACCCCGATGACGAGCAGCAGCGCGGCCACGATCGCCGTCCAGAGCAGCCGGCGCCGACGGCGCTGGTCGTCGTAGTCGCCACCGTCCGTGTCGTAGTCGCCGCCACGTCCCGGCGGCATGCCACCGAGGCCGAGCGGGACGGGTCCGCGCGGGATGAACTGGGTCCGCTCCGCATCGGTCATGACCGTCTCGGCCTCGACCGGACGGTCGGCGATCGCGCGCTGCAGGTCGGCCCGCATCTCGGCGGCGGACTGGTAGCGGTTCAGCGGGTTCTTCGCCAGCGCCTTCATCACGATCGAGTCGAGCGATCGCGGTACCTCGGGGTTGACCGACGAGGGCAGCGGAGCGTTCTCGCGGACGTGCTGGTATGCCACCGCGACCGGGGAGTCACCGCTGAACGGCGGGCCGCCGGTGACCAGCTCGTACAGCAGGCAGCCAGTCGAGTACACGTCCGAGCGCGCGTCGACGGGCTCGCCGCGGGCCTGCTCAGGGGAGAGGTACTGGGCGGTGCCGATGACGGCGGCGGTCTGGGTGACCGTCGCGGCATTGTTCGACAGCGCCCGGGCGATGCCGAAGTCCATGACCTTCACCGCGCCGGCGGGCGTGATCATGACGTTGGCCGGCTTGATGTCGCGGTGCACGATGCCGTTGCGGTGGCTGAAATCCAGGGCGCCGCACACCTCGGCGGTGATCTCCATCGCCCGGTTGATGGGCAGCCGGCCCTCGGCCTTGAGCACGTCGCGCAGGGTGCGCCCCTCGACGAACTCCATGACGATGTAGGGCACCGCGCCGCCCGCGCCGTTGGCGCTGAGGCTGGCGTCCTCGCCGGTGTCGTACACCGAGACGATGGCCGGGTAGTTCAGGCCGGCGGCCGACTGCGCCTCGCGGCGGAACCGGGTCAGGAACGCCGGATCGTGTGCCAGGTCGGCACGCAGGATCTTGATGGCGACGGCTCGCCCGAGCCGGACGTCGCGCCCCCGATGGACCTCGGCCATGCCGCCGTAACCGATGAGCTCGCCGAGCTCGTACCGGTTGCCGACCAGGCGCGGGCTAGTCGTCATTGGGCCACCACACTCGGACGCGGGCGGAGGTACCTGGTCATCGAACGTCCCTCACTCATCTTCGTGCCACCACTATCAACGGCCCCTCATGTCATCGAGGTATGCCTGCATGACCTTCTGGGCGACCGGCGCTGCGGCCAGCCCACCCGCGCTCTCGTCTCCCCGCACCCCCGCGTTCTCTAACACGACGGCAACGGCGATCGGATGCGTCGGATCCTCGGCGTATCCGGTGAACCACGCGTGCGGGGCGAGATGGTGCCCCTTCGCGTCATCATTGTCGGCTGTGCCGGTCTTGCCGCCGACGGTGACGTCCGGTATCCGTGCCGCGGTGCCCGTTCCGTTCTGGACGACGCTGACCATCATCTTCTTCAGCTGCTGATCCAGGGTCGGGTCCAGCACGTCGGTCAGCTTCTGCGGCGAGGTGCTGTCGAGGACGGACAGGTTGGGCGCCAGCTCCTGCTGCACGAGGTAGGGCTGCATCAGCATGCCGTCGTTCTCGACGGCGGCGGCGATCATGGCCGCCTGCAGAGGCGTCATCTGGACGTTGAACTGCCCGATCGAGCTCTGTGCGAGCTGCGACCCGTTGTCGATCTGCCCGGTCGTCGAGCGGACGACGGTCAGCGGCACGTTGCGCTCCTGGCCGTCCATGCCGAACAGGTTCGCCTCGTCCTCGACGGCCTGCTGGCCGAGGTCGACGCCGAGCTGGCCGAACGCCGTGTTGCACGAGATCGTCAACGCGCTGATCAGCGAGGTGGTCTTGCCGTTGCCGCACGTCTCGCCGTTGAAGTTGCGCATCGTGCCGCCGTCGGGCAGCTGCAAGACGGTGGGCGCCGGAATCTGATCGCCGATCTTCTTGCCCTCCTTGAGCGCCGCCGCGGCCACGATCACCTTGAAGATGGAGCCGGGCGGGTAGCTCGCCTGGAATGCGCGGTTGAGCAGCGGCTCGGTGTCGTTGTCGTTGAGCTTCTTGTACTCCGTGCTGATCGAGTCCAGGTTGTGCGAGCTGAGCACGCTCGGGTCATAGGACGGTGCGCTCGTCGCGGCGAGGATCGCCCCGGTTCGCGGATCGAGCGCGACGACCGCACCCCGCCGGCCGTCCAGCGCAGCGTAGGCCGCGCGCTGCGCGGCCTTGTTGATGGTCAGCGCGACGCTGCCACCCTTGGGTGTGCGTCCAGTGAGCAGGTCCGTGATCCGGCTGCCGAGCAGCCGACTGTCGCTGCCGGAGAGCAGGCCGTCCTCGGCGTCCTCGAGCCCGTTGCGCCCGTAGATCAGCGAGTACCAGCCGGTCAGCCCGGCGTAGGCAGCGCCACCGGGGTACTTGCGCAGGTACTTCAGCTCGTCCTTCGTCGCGACGGACTCGGCGATCGACGAGCCCTGCACGATGATCGACCCCCGCGGATTCGAGTACTCGTTCAGGATGACGCGCTTGTTGTTCTTGTTGTTGCGGTACGAGTCGCTCTTCACGACCTGGACGAAGTTGAGGTTCAGCAGCAGCGCCGCGATCAGTATTCCGACGACGACGGCCACGCTACGAATCTGCCGGTTCATGCGGAAACCACCTGCGGCATCGCGACGGCCGGGGCAGCAGGCGCCGGAGGCGGTGGCGGGGGCGCCGGCCGGCGGGCTGAGTCGGAGATGCGCAGCAGCAAAGCCAGCAGCGCGTAGTTGGCCAGCAGCGACGAGCCGCCGTAGGAGAGGAACGGCGTGGTCAGGCCGGTCTCGGGCAGCAGGCGGGTGACCCCGGCGACGACCACGAACAGCTGCAGCCCGATCGAGAACGAGAGCCCGGTGGCCAGCAGCTTGCCGAACGTGTCGCGCACGGCCAGCGCGGCGGCGAACCCCCGTGCGATGAACAGCAGGTACACGACGAGCAGCGCGACCAGGCCGAACAGCCCGATCTCCTCGCCGAAGGACGCGACGATGAAGTCGGTGGCGGGCAGCGGGACGATCTCGGGGTGGCCGCCGCCGAGGCCCGTGCCGAACAGCCCGCCCGTGCCCAGCCCGAACAGCGACTGGCTCACCTGCAGGCCGATGCCGTCCGGGTAGTCGAAGACGTGCAGCCAGACGGTGACCCGCGTCTGCACGTTCGCGAAGACCTGATAGGAGAGATACGCGCCGCCCGCGAAGAGCAGCACGCCGACGATCACCCAGCTCACCCGCTGCGTGGCCACGTACAGCAGCACGATGAACAGCCCGAAGAACATCAGCGACGAGCCGAGGTCGTGGCCACGCACCAGGACGGCGATGCACACCAGCCAGGCGACCAGCAGCGGCCCGAAGTCACGCCCACGGGGCAGGTCGATGCCGAGGAAGCGGCGTCCGGCGAGGGAGAGGACGTCACGCTTGCTCACCAGGTAAGCCGAGGCGAAGATCGTCAGCAGGATCTTGGCGAATTCGCCCGGCTGGATCGAGAAGCCCGCGACCCGGATCCAGATGCGCGCGCCGTTGACCTCGCTGAACCTCGACGGAAGCACCGCGGGCAGGATCAGGAAGAACATGCCCGCGAGAGCCAGCGTGTAGGCGTACCGGGCGAGCACGCGGTGGTCGCGGATGAACCAGATGATCACCAGGAACAGCAACAGGCCGAGGGCCGTCCAGACGATCTGGGTCGGCGCGGCTGCCCCGGTGAACTTGGGCCCGGTGCCGTCGTCGGACTGCTGTTTGAGCCCGAGGTCGAGCCGGTGGATCATCACCAGGCCCAGACCATTGAGCAGCACGACGATCGGCAGCAGCAACGGGTCGGCGTACGGGGCGACGCGCCGGATGACCAGGTGGGCGATGACGCCCGCAGCCAGCGGCACGATGCTGTCGATGAGCAGGTGGCTGTTGATGCTGCCGTCCCGGGTCGCCTCGACGATGGCCTCGGCGGCGAACACGATGCCGATCGAGAACACGAGCAGCATCAGTTCCGCGCCGCGACGGGTCGGCACGCGCGGTTCGGCGATGGCCGGCGGGCTGGTCACCGGCACCCCTCACGAGGTTGCGACGTCGTCGGCGACGGGGACGCGGACGGCGTCGACGGCGCGGCACTGGTCGAGGCGGAGCTGCGAGGGTGCGTCGCGGTGCTGTGCGACGCGCTCGCCGTCGGGGACGGAGTCGGCGTGGCCGTCGGGCACGGGGGCAGTAGCTGGGTCAGCAGGTTGCCGACGATCTGCTGCGCACCGGACTGGCTGTGCGCGGTGATGCCGGACTCGACCTGACTCTGCGCGACGGGCGTCAGGTCGGTCATCTTGATCGGGGTGTTGCTGGCGACCTTGTAGAACTTCAACGGCCCGAAGTCCGTATTGACGCCCCGGAAGATCGCCACCTCGTCACCGGACCGTCCGACGAAGTACTGGCTCTGCGTCCACGCGTAGAAGCCGCCAGTACCGCCGATCAGCACCACGAGCACGATCAGCGTGACCACCAGCCGGCGCAGCCATCGCCTGCGGCGCAGCGGCCGGTCGACGTGCTGCGGCTCGGCGCCGCGGGTCATCTGCGCGGCCCGCTCCGCCGGGCTCGAGTCGCCCCCGGACGGTCGCGCGCCAGGCTCGGTCAGGTCGATGAACGCCCCGCCGATCACCGGCAAGTCGTCGCCGAATCCGGTGCTGACGACGTCGGCCACGATGCAGGTGACGTTGTCCGGGCCGCCGCCGCGCAATGCCAGCTCGACGAGGCGGTCGGCGCATTCCTGCGGGTCACCCTCGCCGAGCGTCTCGAGCAGCGTCGGCGCGGTGACCACGTCGGTCAGCCCGTCGGTGCAGAGCATGTACCGATCACCGGCGCGTGCCTCGCGGATCGACACGTCCGGGTCGACGTCGGCGCCCATCAGCGCCCGCAGGATCACCGACTTGCGCGGATGGTGGCTCGCCTCCTCGGCGGTGAGCTTGCCGGAGTCGACCAGCGACTGGACGTAGGTGTCGTCGTGCGTGATCTGGGTCAGCTGCTCGCCGCGCAGCATGTACGCGCGCGAGTCCCCGACGTGCACGAGGCCGACCTGGCGGCCGACGAAACGCAGCGCGGTGAGCGTGGTGCCCATGCCGTCCAGCTCGCGGTCGTTCGCGATCGACTCGGCGATGCGCTGGTTGGCGTCCTCGACGGACCGCCGCAGCTCGGCCAGCAGGTCGCCGACCGGACGGTCCTCGTCGAGCCCCTCCAGGGCGGCGACGGCGATCTTGCTGGCCACCTCGCCGGCCGCGTGCCCGCCCATGCCGTCGGCAATGGCCAGCAACCGGGGCCCGGCGTACACCGAGTCCTCGTTGTTCCCGCGCACCAACCCACGATCGGACCGCACCGCATACCGCAGAGCCAGGGTCATGTTGGCCCGTGCCCAATGCGATGAGCGCTTGCGCGAAGAGCCGCGCCCGCGCGCCGAAGGCTTGCGCGTGGCCCGCTGGATCCGCCCGAGCGCAGCGAGCGGTGGAGACGGCGGGACACTTCGGGCGCGATGATCATCGCGCGAGCGCTCATCGCTCTGTGGGCACGCAAGCGCTCACCGCTGCCCACCATCACCGCAGCTCCATGACGGTCTGGCCGATGCGGATGGGCACGCCGACTTCGAGCGGCGTGGGCCCGCCGAGCTTGTGCTGGCCGAGGTACGTGCCGTTCGTGGAGCCGAGGTCTTCGACGAACCAGACGCCTTCCTGCTGGCTGATCCGGGCGTGCCGGGTGCTGGCGTAGTCGTCGGTGAGGACGAGCGTCGAGTCGTCGGCCCGTCCGATCAGCACCGGCGCGCCGGTCAGGCCGATCCGCGTTCCGGCCAGCCCGCCGGCCGTCACGATCAGGACGGACGCGCGCCGCGGGCCGTGTGGCGGCGGCGTGCCACGTCCGCGTCGTCGAGCGGGTGGTGGGACCCCGACACGGGGCTGACCGCTGACCCTGAGGTCGGCTCGAACGACGCGCACCGCAGCAAGGACGAACAGCCACAGCAGCGCCAGAAACCCGAACCGCATCAGCTGGATCGCCAGCGG
>DASXRA010000445.1:0-2995 GCA_036506855.1 Jatrophihabitantaceae bacterium | reverse complement strand
GCGGCAGCTGGGCCGCCAGCCGAAGCCGCTCGCTGCCCAGTCCGTACGCCTCGCGCGTACCGCCCGCAGCGGCCACGGCACCGCCGAGCGCGTCCAAGGCGCCGAGCAGCAACACCGGATCGCCGGCCCGACGCGCCGCCTCGACCGCCGTCCAGGACAGCTCCAGATCGGCGATGGAGCCGGTGCCCTCATGCCACGCCGACGCTGTCGCGAGCAGGACGGTCAGGCGCTCATCGGCCGGGTCAGCGGCCGCGGCTGCCTCGGCCAGCAGCGTCTAGCGGCGTTGCGCGGGCAGCCACACGGGGTCCAGGAAGTAGCGCACGGCGACCGTGACAGCCTCAGCCCGCAGATCGGCGGCATCCGAGCGGGCGACGGCCTCGAGCATCAGCTCGACCGCCCCGCGGGTGTCGGCCACGGCCAGGGCGACGTCGGCCGCGTCACGCAGGTTCTGGACCGACTGCTCGAGGCTCGGCGCGCGGGCGGCCGCGTCCCGGTAGTAGCCGCGCGCGTCGAGGAACTGCCCGCGGGCGAACGTCAGGTGCGCCAACGTCGGCGCCGTCGGTTGTCGAGCCGTTCTTGGAGTACTGCCGGATCCGGCTGGGTGATGATCCGCATTTGTGGGCGTCGACGTTTTTCGAATCCCGGAAGCCTCACGTCGGCTTCGACCGCATCTGAAACTGAACAGGGCGCGCGGTTCGGCCGTCGCGGGATGAACGGTAAATCGGGATGTAGTAGTGCGCACGCATGGCATCGGATGCAGCGATGAAGCACCTAGTGCCCGGGGCAGGCCGTACGTCTGAGGTGTTGTCAAGGGTGTGCCGGAGTGGGTGCTATCCGGTTGGCGAGCTGCCGGGCCGCGTACAGCCCCGCGTTGATCAGGTTGTCCCCGCGCTGCCCTAATACCACGCCGATCAGTTCGGTGTTGAAGCCGCGCACGGAGCGGTAGGAGCGGAACATGAAGCAGCCGCCGGCCCCGTCGTCCGAGCCGGTCTTCATTCCGACGAATCCATCCTGCCCGAGCAGTGTGTTGGTGTTGTGGACGGTTCCAGCTACGGGAAGTCGATAGCTCGAGGTCGACATCATCGCGGTGAGCGTGTTGTTGTGTGCGACATGCTGGGCCAGCGTTAGCTGGTCGACGGCGGTCGACACGGTGGCCGAGTCGAAGCCGCTCGGATCGGTGTAGGTCGTGTGCGTCATGCCGAGCGATTTCGCCGTGACGTTCATCTCGCTGACGAACGTGTCGACCGAGCCCGAGACGTACCGGGCGAGCATCACCGCGACGTTGTTCGCGGACGGTAGGAGCAGCGCCATCAGGGCTTGGCGTTCGGTGAGCTGTTCACCGGCGCGCACCGCCACGATCGATTCATCGCGGTTGACCCGCCGCGCAGTGTCAGCGACGTCCTCGACGCGCACCACGAGTGTCGGCCCGTCGGCGGTGCCGTCGAGCGGCAGGTGTTGCAGCACGACAAGTGCGGTCATCACCTTCGCGAGGCTCGCGATCGGCACCGGGTGCTCGTGCGGACTGGCGGCGGGTTGCGTGCCACCGAGCTGGTAGGCGCCTTGGCCACGCTTCGGCCACCCGTCGGTCGACAGGTACACGCGCCGGCTGTCTCCGTCCCGAGTCCGGAGAACCACAGCCGCGGCACTTGCGGACACCAGCAGCACGACGCAGCCGACGACGCTGACAATCAACCGACGCCGTCGCCGACGTGAATGGAGGGTGGTCGAGCCGAACCCGTCAAGGGTCTGTGTCATGGCAGGAGACGATGCGACAGCGTCGCTATCGTTAACGTTCAGCTGATCCTTATGGCGCCCTTAACCAGCTTTGGAAGACCCTCGCCCGATCGCCCATGACCTGCGATAGGAACCCTGCGAGTCCTTCTCTCCGAGACGAGCGGTTGCCCGCACCACAGTTGCCGAGGGCGTGCGCAAGTTTCGCGATAGCGGCTCAACCGGGCGGAGACGCGCTTGGCACAGATGCGCGCGAAGTCAGCCAGGGAATGCGACCCGCGCGGGTTCGTTTCAGGCGCCCGAATCAGGCAGGAGACAGCCGCACCGTGATCGTCAACCCACCGCCGGGATTCGCGCGTGCATGGATCGCCGCGCCGTGTGCGGTCACGATCGAGCGTGCGATGGTGAGGCCGAGCCCGACCCCGCCGCCATGGTCGAGCCGCTCGCCGCTCCCCCGCCGGAATGGCTCGAATAGCCCCGCCATCTGCTCGGGCGCGACCACTGGACCGGTGTTCACCACCGTGAACGCCCCGTCTCGCGTGACCGTGGCGGTAACCGTCCCGCCCGGGCAGTTGTACTTGATTGCGTTGATCAGCAGGTTGTTCGTAAGTCGCTCGAGCAGCGGCCGCTCGCCGATCACCGTCACCGCATCGAGCACGGTTTCGATCTCGATCTCGGCTTCCTGTGCGGCATTGCGAAGCGACTCGACGGTCTCGGCGACGATCTGGTCCAGCCGCAGCGGCGCGTTGGTCATCAGGCCACCGTCGGTCTCGGCGAGTGTCAGCAGCCCGTCGACGAGCCGCTCGTTGCGCTCGTTGGTCGCCAGGAGCTGGCGGGACAGCAGCTCGAGCTGCTCGGGGGTGAGCGCCGATGAGAGGCTCACCTCGATCAGGGCCCGTTGGGTGGCCAGCGGCGTGCGCAGCTCGTGCGACGCGTTCGCGGCGAACCGGCGCTGGGCCTCGTAACCGACCGCGACGCGATCCAGCAGATGGTCGATCGCGTCCGAAAGCTGCCGCGTCTCGTCGCTCGGCCCGGTGGCGCGCAGCCGCACGTCCAGGCTGGTCGGCCCGAGCTTGGCGACCGTGCCGGCCATCGCCCGTACCGGGTAGAGCGCCCAACGGGCCAGCAGCCAGCCGATGCCGAGCACGATCAGCCCGACCAGGACGAGCTCGAACCAGGCCAGCCCGACGCTGAACGACGCGCCGCAGTTGTTGCCCAAGTCGTGCCAGTAGCTGTCGCTGCAGCTGCTGTACCCGCCGCGGTA
>DASXRA010000444.1:0-3962 GCA_036506855.1 Jatrophihabitantaceae bacterium | reverse complement strand
CCCAGTTGCTGGAACGGCTCGAAGACCCGCTCCCGCTGATCCGGCGCGATGCCGGGACCGTGGTCGATCACCGACACGGTGACCGTGTCACCCGTGACAGCGGCCGCCAGGGTCGGCGGACGGCCCGGCGGCGAGTAGCGCAGCGCGTTGGCCACGAGGTTCGCCAATGCACGCTCGAGCAGTCCGGGATCGGTGGCGAGCAGCGGCAACGCGTCGGGGATCGCGAGGCGCAGCCGCTCGCCGCCGTCCAGGCCGCGGGTGACGAGCGGCGCGACCTCGTCCAGGGCGGTCGGGCGCAGGAACGGCTGCAGGGCGCCGGTCTGGATGCGGCTCATGTCGAGCAGGTTGCCGATCAGCGAGTCGAGACGGTCGGCGCCCTCCTCGATGGTGGCCAGCAACGCGGCCTGGTCCTCGGGGCTCCACGCGACGTCGGTCTGGCGCAGGGTCGTCACCGCGGCCTTCACCGCCGCGAGCGGGGTGCGCAGGTCGTGGCTGACCGCGGCGAGCAGCGCCGTGCGCATCCGGTTGCCCTCCGCCAGCGCTTCGGCCTGCCCGGCCTGGATGCGCAGCCGCTGCCGCTCGAACGCCGCCGCGGCCTGCGCGGCATAGCCGTCCAGCACCCGGCCACCGGCGGTGGACTGCACGAGCAACCGCAGGTCGGGCCCGGCCGGGATCACGTGCACGGGATCGCCGTCCTCGAATGACGTCGCGGCGACGCGAACCCACTTGCCGCCGACACATTCGCGCAGTTCCGCGCCGAACCCGAGCGAAGCGGTGAGGTGGTCGAGCACGGCCTGCGGGCTGTCGTCGCCGCCGAGCACCGTGCGCGCCAGGGCAAGCAGCGTCGCGGCTTCGTTCGCCCGCTCGGCGGCGAGCGCGCTGCGCCGTGCTGATACGTGCACGATGCTGCTGACCGTGACGGCGATCGTGACAAACAGCAGCAGCGCCAGGATGTTCGCCGGCGCCTCGATCGTCCAGGTGTGCTCCGGCGGGGTGAAGAACCAGTTCAGCAGCAGGCCCGCCGCAACGGCCGCGGCCACCGCGGGCCAGAACCCTCCGATGATCGTCACCGCGATCACGACGATGAGGTAGAACAGCAGGTCGTCGACGAGTGCCAGGTGCGGTCGTGCCGCCGCGAGCGCCGCGGTGACTGCCGGCAGCGCGGTCGCGGCCACGCCCAGCCCGGCGAGCAGCCGGCGTCGGCTGATCGCGGACGGCCGGATGCGCAGGCTCCAGCTGAATCGGGGGTTGCGCTCGGTCGTCACGGCATCCAGTGTGCCGCGCCTGCGAATCCGGCGGCCGAGGGTCCCGACGCCGACCGCCCCGGCCGCGACCCCGCCGAGGACGACGCCGGTGTGGACGCCGCCCGTCGCGTGCAGGTCGCCGTACGGAGCATGCGAGAAGCCGGCCACCGTGAACCAGCCGACCGCCGCGAGCGGCCCTGCCGCGAGCGGCTCCGCGACGAGAGCGGTCGCGGCGATCAGAACGCTCGTGAGCACCAGCACGGGCCCGCCATGCAGGTGCCCGGCTACCGCGATAACGCCAATGAGCAGCATGCCGGCGAACGCGACGGGCAGGACGAAAGCCGCGTCCACCGGGTCGAGTCGTCGGCGAGGCATCACCGTCCAGTCGACCCTCGTTGCACCGCCGAGCAGGCCGTCTTGACGTTTTCCTTGCGCGTGGCCGAGCGATATTGATGCCGCGCTGACGGCTCGCGAGCCCGCCAGTTCCTACCGTCGAAGACGTGCACATTCGCCGCGTACGACGAGCCCGTCCATGACCGCTCCCGGCGCCGTCAAGCGGCTCCTCGTCGGACGGGCGTTGCGCAGCCAGCAGCTGCACGAGACGCTGCTCCCGAAGTGGCTGGCCCTGCCGATCTTCGCCTCCGACCCGCTCTCGTCGGTCGCCTACGCGACGGAAGAGATCGTGCTCGTCCTGGCCTCGGGCGGCGCCGCCTACCTGGCATTCTCCAAGTGGGTAGCCGCGATCATCGCGGCGCTGCTCGTCATCGTCGTCCTGTCCTACCGGCAGACCTGCCGCGCCTATCCCAGCGGCGGCGGCGCGTTCGCGGTCAGCCTCGACAACTTCGGCGAGAACGCCGCCCTGATCGCAGCGGCCGCGCTGCTCGTCGACTACGTGATGACGGTTGCCGTGTCGGTCGTCGCCGGCGTCGTCGCCATCACCAGTGCCGCGCCGAGCCTGGCGAAGCACGCCGTCGCGCTGTCAGTGGGATTCGTCGTGCTCCTGACGTTGGCGAACCTGCGAGGCGTCAAGGAGTCCGGCCGGGCGTTCGCGATCCCGACGTACACGTTCGTCTCGCTGACCTACCTGATGTTCATCGTCGGGACGGCACGAGGGCTGGCCGGCAACCTTCCGGACGCGTCGACGGCCGCTGAGCAACTGCACCGCACCGCACATGTCGGAGGCATCTTCACGCTGCTGCTCGTGCTTCGCGCATTCGCCTCCGGCTGCACGGCGCTCACCGGTGTCGAGGCGATCAGCAACGGCGTTCCGGCATTTCGCCGGCCGAAGGCGCGCAACGCCGCGAACACGCTGGCCATCATGGGTGCCTTGTCGGTGAGCATGTTCGTCGGCATCACCGTCCTGGCGCTGAACCTCAAGGCGCGCGGGGGCGGCGACAAGTCGGTGATCTCGCAGATCGCTGCCGCCGTGTTCGGCAATCACGCGTTCCTGTTCTACCTGTACCAGGCGGCGACCGCGGGCATCCTGATCCTCGCGGCGAACACGGCATTCAACGGCTTCCCGGTGCTGTCGTCGATCCTGGCCGAGCACCGCTTCCTACCACGGCAGATGCACACGCGCGGCGACAAACTCGTGTTCAGCAACGGGATCCTGCTGCTCGGCGCGTTCACCGTCGCGCTCATCATCGGGTTCGACGCCAACGTCGACAAGCTGATCCACCTCTACATCATCGGCGTGTTCACCAGCTTCACGCTGAGCCAGGCAGGCATGGTCCGGCACTGGAACCGGTCGATCCCCTCAGCACCCCACGCGCGACGTTCGCGCATGCGCGTATCGCGAATGATCAACATCGTGGGTGCGATCTCGACGGCCGTGGTGCTGGTGATCGTGTTGGCCACGAAAGTCGTGCAGGGTGCGTGGATCGCCATCCTCGCCATGGTCGCGATCTTCGCAATGATGAAGTCGATCAGCCGCCACTACGGCGCCATCAGCCGCGAGCTCGAACTTCCTCGTGGCGAGAAACCAATGCTGCCGTCCCGCAATCACGCGGTCGTCCTCGTCTCACGGCTGCACCTGCCGACGATGCGTGCGATCTCCTACGCCAAGGCGACTCGTCCCAGCACCCTCGAGGCGCTGACCATCCAGATCGACGAAGCCGACACCGCCGACCTGCTGCGGCAGTGGGACGAGCACGACCTCGATATCCCGCTGATCATTCTCGAGTCGCCGTACCGCGAGATCACCCGGCCGGTTCTGGACTACGTGCGCGGACTGCGCCGGGAGAGCCCGCGCGACGTCGTCACGGTGTTCGTCCCCGAGTATGTGGTCGGCCGCTGGTGGGAGCAGCTGCTGCACAACCAGAGCGCGTTGCGGCTCAAGGCGCGCCTGCTGTTCGAGCCCGGGGTGATGGTCACCAGCGTTCCCTGGCAGTTGCATTCCAGCGCACTGAATCGCCAGCCGGCCCTGATCGAGCACGCCGACGGGCCGCCGCCGCGCGACAATGTGCCGATTGGCAGGCCGTAGCGGGCCTATCTGCACATTGTCGTGAGTGGACGGGAGCCGACGATGCCGATGCCTCGACTGATGGCACGCCTGAACCGGGTCGGCATCAATCGGCTGCTGCGGCGCGTAGCGCCACGCATGCCCGGCCTCGGCGTCGTCGTGCATCGCGGACGCAAGTCCGGCCGCACCTATCGCACACCGGTTGCCGTGTTCCCGACGTCGAACGGCCCGGTGATCGGGCTGTTCTACGGCTCGCA
>DASXRA010000443.1:0-3562 GCA_036506855.1 Jatrophihabitantaceae bacterium | reverse complement strand
AACGCGATGGTGCGAATCGGCAAGCGCGGCGCGAACTTCCACGGCGTGCAGGATCTCGTGCCGGGCGTTGACGGCATCCTCTACCAGACGACCTTCTACGGCGTCGACGGGCCGACCGACTGGGCGTGCACGTTCGCAACCGGGCGGACGGTCGTCACGGTCAAGACGGCGCAGAACAACGTGGAATTCAACGCGCGGGCCATCGCAAAAGCGATTGCCCCCAAGTTCTGACGGCCGGCCCGGTCAGTTCTCGTCGGGTCGGGGCGGCGGCTTGGGCGCTGCCTTCTTCGCGGGCGCTTTGCGGGGCGGCCGGGAGTTGGCCGCCGGAGAGCGAGGTGCCGCCTTTTTTGCCGGACGTTTCGCGGGTGGAGGCGGCGGCGCGGCCGGCGCTGGTTCGGCCGGCGGTTCCGGCGCTTCGGCCGCTGGTCCGGCCGGCGGATCCGGCGCTTCGGCCGTTGGTCCGGCCGGCGGTTCCGGCGCTTCGGCCGGCGGTTTCGGCGCTTCGGCCGGCGGTTTCGGCGCTTCGGCCGTTGGTTCGGCCGGCGGTTTCGGCGCTTCGGCCGGCATGACGTCCGCGTCCGGATCGGCTTCCGGTGGCAGCTGTTCCGCTGCGGTCGGTTCGGTCTCGGCGGCGGGCTCCGTGGGCGGCGCGACCCGCAGGCCCCGCGGCGCGACGACGGGCTCGGGCGGCTCGACAGCCGCCGCACGCTTCTTGCGCGCGACGGCGAAGGCCGCACCGCCCAGAGCGATCAGCCCGACCGCCCGCCGCCGTCTGTGCCGGGGCTTCGACCGGGCTCCGGGCTCGTCTGACTGGCTGCGCTTCTTACCGATGAAGCCCACCGATCGACCACCTTCGGATCAGGGTGCTGGTCAGCTAGCATGGCACGCCCCATTTACGCGCGTTGCGCGGGTCGGCGCCCGAGCAACTCGGCCAGGTCGACGGCGGTGGGCTCGGTGGCCCAGACCGGCTCGGTCTCGATACTTGACAACCGCCAGCCGTCCGCCGTCCGGCGCGCGTGCAACCGGTAGACCTCGCCGAGGACCATGTGCGGGCGCGTGGCTGTGTCGGCACGGATGAACGTCGCTACCAGGTTTGCGCGGACGGTCGCGTCGTCGCCGTCGAGATCGATCAGGACGTCGCTGATGACGTGCTGTATCCGGTCATCCACCGGGTGGTTGCGCTCGGCCTGCGCGATCATGGCGTCGCGTCCCTCGGCAAGCCCGCCGGGAGTGCGTGCCGTCGCGTCCTCGACGAGTATGCCGCGCAGGTCGTCGAACCGTCGCTCGTCCAGACTGGTGCCGAGTCGATGCACCAAGTCCTCGATCTCGGCGCGGTCGGCCAGGGTCTGCAGGTTGGTATTCATGTCATCTCCCAAAATAGGTTGGCTCAGCCAACGTTGGCCGTGCCAACGATACACAATCGTGGGCCGTGCCAACAAGTGAGTAGCGTGATGTCACATGGACGGTCATTGGGCCCCCGAGCGGCTGCGGTCGATGCCGAGCTGGCTGATCAATCAGACGTCGGTTCGCGCGCACCGGCTGGTCAGCGAGAAACTGAGCGCGGTCGACGCGCATCGCTATCACTACTCGACGCTTGCGGCACTCGACGAGCTGGGCGCCATGAGCCAGGCCGAGCTCGGCCGCCGGTGCGGGCTCGATCGCAGCGACGTGGCCGCCGTCGTCGCCGAGCTCGCGGACCGCAAATTCGTCCGGCGCGTCACCGACGCGGACGATCGCCGGCGCAACATCGTCAGCATCACCGCGTCCGGGCGCCGGCGACTGACCACGCTCGACGGCCTGCTCCGCGACACCCAGAAGCAGCTGCTCGTGCCGCTGTCCGCCGCCGAGCGTGAGGATCTGGTGCGGCTGCTGCTGCGCGTCGTCGAGGACGCGGCCGCCGACCGTCCGCAATCTTGATCCGAAAGCGGCCCAGCCAAGCAAGCACAGGCGGCCCAATACCCCCGTCAGGGCAGCGTGGCAGGATGGGGAGTCAACCCGGGTCCCGCGACGTCGCACGATCGTGCCTCAGCGGGCCAAGCAGTCGAGAAGCTCAGGGAGCCCCCACTGTGTCCGAAACCCAGACCGCCACGCTGCACACGTCCGCTGGCGACATCCGGGTAAACCTGTTCGGCAACCACGCCCCGAAGACGGTGCGTAACTTCGTCGAGCTCGCCGAAGGTGGCCGCGAGTGGACGCACCCCGCGACCCAGCAGAAGTCCACCGATCGCCTCTACGACGGCACGATCTTCCATCGGGTGATTTCCGGATTCATGATTCAGGGCGGCGATCCGCTGGGGAAGGGCTACGGCGGACCCGGCTACAAGTTCGGTGACGAGTTCCACCCGGACCTCGTGTTCGACCGTCCGTACCTGCTCGCGATGGCCAACTCCGGCCCCAACACGAACGGCTCGCAGTTCTTCATCACGGTCGGCCTGACCCCGCACCTGAACCGCAAGCACACGATCTTCGGCGAGGTCGCCGACGCTGAGAGCCGCGCCGTCGTGGACGCGATCGCCAAGGCGCCCACCGGACGCGACGACCGCCCGGTCGACGACGTGACGATCACCTCGGTAACGGTCGAGCCGACAGGGAGCTAAGCAGCCCGGATGTCCGAAGCGCCTACCGCCGTGCCCAGCGACGAGCCCGGCACCGACGGCACTGGCCCAGCGCCAATGCCGGAGCCGTTGGCGCGGTGCTACCGCCACCCGATGCGCGAGACGGGCGTGCGCTGCGTGCGCTGCAACCGGCCGATCTGCCCGGAGTGCATGCGCCCGGCGTCGGTCGGCTTCCAGTGCCCGGACGACGTCAAGCTCGGTCGCGCCACGCAACGCGCCCCGCGCACGGTCGTCGGTGCCTCGGTGCGCACGAACTACCCCTACGTCACGTGGACGCTCGTCGGGCTGAACGTCCTCGTCTACATCTTCACCGCGGTCGGCTCGGTGCGCGGCGCGAACCGGAACCAGACGAGCCACCTCTTCGCCAAGTGGCAGCTAGAGCCGATCTTGGTCGCGCATAACCACCAGTACTACCGGCTGATCACGTCAGCGTTCCTGCACTTCGGCCTGGTGCACATCCTTTTCAACATGATCGCGCTGGTCATGATCGGGCCCTACCTCGAGCGCCTGCTCGGCATGTGGCGCTTCGGCGCCGTCTACCTCTCGGGCGCGCTCGGCGGATCCCTGATGGTTTATGCCTTCGATCACCAATACGTGCACGTCGCCGGGGCGTCCGGTGCGATCTACGGGCTCTTCGCCGCGGCGGCGCTACTCGCGCGCGAGCTGCAGCTCAACATGCAGTGGCTGGTCGCCACGATCGTGCTCAACTTCGTCTTCACGTTCAGCGTCTCCGGCATCTCGAAATACGGGCACGTCGGCGGCTTCATCGCGGGCGGTCTGGCGACCGCAGCTATCGCGGGCGTGCCGTGGAAGCGGCGCCGGCTGCCGACTCAGGTGCAGATCACGGGGCTGGCCGGGCTTTTCGCCGTCATCGTGCTTGTCGTTGTCTGGCGTACCGCTGTTCTCGCCTAGTGCCGCGCGCGCGGGTCGAAGGCCTCCAGCATGCC
>DASXRA010000442.1:0-4204 GCA_036506855.1 Jatrophihabitantaceae bacterium | reverse complement strand
GACGCGTAGTCGCGGTCGAACCAGTAGTCATCGTGCGGGTCGTAGGGGCGGTAGAACCCGACGATGGTCAAGCTGCCCGCTGGCGAGCCTTGGCCTCCTTGCGGGGTGACCGTGATCGGGACGCGCTGCCCGAGCGCCATGCGCAGTGCTTTGGCCGTGGACGTGCTCGCCATCACCTCACCCGGACGGGTCGGACAGCGACCTGCGTCGAGCCGAAGGTGTGCGCACTCGTCGGTGCGGTTGACGATCACGCCGGAGACCGGTTCGCGGCCGACGACGTAGTCGACGGCCATGTCGACCGAGGTGACCGGCTCGCGGTAGAAGCGGCGCATCGGCTCGGCCGGAAGCAGCGAATCCAGTGAGCCGGTCGCCGATACAGCGCGCGCGCTCAGTCCCCGGCTGAAGATCGGCGTGTTGGTGAGGGTGAGGCGCAGCGAGGCGTGCTCGACGGCCCGCTCGTACAGCGGTCCGAACGCACACGCGGCAATGCCCAGCAGCGAGAGGACGAACAGCGCGACCGCCTGGCCGGCGCGATAACGGAGGGCACCGGTAGTGAGCCGCCCGCGCCCGATGCCCGCCAATGCCTCCCCTTAGCTCGACTCGATCATCCTTGTCCGGACGCTAACCGTAGCCGGGACCGGCCGGGCAACAGGGCGGTCACGGTATGCGCACGGTCCGGGCACGGGTCGGTCAGGACGGGCTGCTCACTGCTCGGAGTCCGCCAGCGGTGCGATTCGCCGGGTGAGAGCCAGGCTCGTGGCCACGCTGGCAACCACCAGTGCGGCCAGCGTGTAGATCGCAGCGAGCAGGATGCTGCCCCACGCCGCAGCCCGCACGATGCCCGGCACGTCGAGCCGAGCCAGGAAGATCGGGGTCGCGGGCAGTGCGAGCTCCGCTCCGACGACGCCGACCGCGCTTCCGACGAAGACCCCGGCGACGACCGCGACAAGATGTTCGAGCAGCGTGGCACGGCGCAATGTCGCCCGGCCGATGCCGACGAGGCCGAGCGCGGACGCGTCGGCGGCCCGCTCGCGCCGCGACATCGTCGCCGATATCACGATGAGCAGCGCGGCGATCAACACCGCGAGCAGCGCGGCGATCAGGGCGGCCTGCATGGCCCAGGCCGGGGCGGTCGCGGCGAGAGCGGCACGATGGCGCACCGCGTCGTCTCGCGACACGACGCTGACCCCGTGCTGGTGCAGCGTGGCGACGAGCGATCGTTCGCGCGCCGGGTCGTCGGCGCCGAGCCACACGGCCGTATCGCTGTCGGCGAGCGTCGGCGCCGCGACAGCCGCCGCGAGATCGAGGTTGACGAGCACGGCCGGCCCGACGTTGCCGGGCACGAACGCGAGGTGGCCGATCGGGTGGAACGCCGTCGGGGTTGCGTCGATGTTGTTCGCGGACAGGTCGCCGTGCGCGTCGAGGTCGTAGGCGACGTCGCCGGTCGTGATCGCAGGCAGCGCGATCGGGACGTCGAGGTGCTGAAGCGCTGCGGGAGCGCCGCTGTTGAAGAACGAGAGGCCGAGGCCGCCTCCGGCGTCGCCGAGCGAGATCGTCTCGGCCGACCCGTCGAGCGCGGACGTCTCGGGGGTGGCCTCGGCCCACTCGCCGGCGGCGCCGAGTCGAACCGGGCGGAGCGCCCCGGCGGTGCCGGCGTAGAGCCCGGTGATCGTTGCGCCGAGCCGGACGCCGTCCGAATCGGCCGTCGCACGGGAGACGGTCAGCTGCGAGAGCCGGCAACCGTCCGCGCAGGGAACCGGCGCGGAAAGCACCACGGACCGGTGGCTGCCCGAGGGCAGCGGCCCCAAGCGCACGTCTACGGCTCCGCCGGAAGCCCGGCGCAGGCGCAGCCGCAACGACACCGGTGCCGGCGACCCGGCGGCGGAGAGCCTGCGGCGGGTGAGCGACTCGTTCGCGAGCCGTAGCTGCACCGACGTACCGGTGAGCGTGATCGGTTCGGGCCGGGCAGGTGCGAGCGCATCCGTCATGGCCGGCGTGAGCCGGTCTCGCGGCCATCCCCATTCGGCAATCCGCGCGAACGACGCCGGCTGCACCGCGACGACGGCTTGGCCGTCGGGCGGCTGCTGGATGACGACCGGGGTCGCATACCGGCCGGACGGATCGGCGGCGGCGACGGCGTCTTGTAGCGCCTTGACGCTGGGGGCCCGCACCGCGAGGGTGACGCTCGCGCCCGCCTCGGCATTGGCTCGGACAGACCGGTTACGCGCCGATACCCGCCACTCGTCCGCCGCCGCGACCGCCAGGGCGGACGCGACGCACAGCAGGATGACGATGCGCCGCACGGCGGGACGTCGCGTGATTCGCAAGCCGGCCATGCCCGCCGCGAGCCGTCCCCGCCACAGAGCGCGGCGGCCGGCGACGCGCGCGAAGAAGGCGAGCAGGTGGCTGAGCAGCATGCCGGCGAGCAGGGCGATCAGGCCGGGCGTGATGACGGCGACCGCGTTGTGCCGATCGCCGGAGAGCACCACGACCGTGCCGGCGATCGCCGCCGCGGCGAGCCCGGCCTCGGCCACCTTGGCGCCGCGTCCCGGCGCTCGTACGGGAACTCGCCGGATCAGCTCGTGGACGGGGCGCCTCGCGGTGGCCCGGGCCACCACGGCGATGATCGCCAACTCGACCGCCACACCGGCGCCGGCCGCTGCCAGCACCGGCCCGCGCAGTTCGGGATGCACGACGCCGGGCAGCCACCACCGGCTCGCCGCCTCGCAGCTCAGCCACGCGACGAGCAGCCCGGGGATCACGCCGAGCAGGACCGGCACGCCGAGCTCGGCGCAGAACCGCCGCGCCGTGCGAGCCGTGCTGCTCCCCCGCAACCGCGCCAGGGCGAACTCCGGCCGTCGCTGGTCGGCACCGGCCACGACGACGATGCCGATCACGACGAGCAACAACAGCGCCAGCTCACCGGCGAAGGCCGGAATCACCGACCGGGCCGCTCGCCGGCCGCTCTCGACCTGGTCGAACGCGCCGCTCAGGTTCGAGGTCACCTGGACCGCTCCAGCGTCCGCGGTTGGCTCGGACAGTGCGGCGAGACCCGCCCGCAAGGCGGACATGTCGTCGAGGCCGACCCGGTTCACCTTCAGCGACGCCTCGAGCCGGGTGCTCACCGGCAGCGACGCCGGGACGGCGGCACCGAAGCCCTCGCCGGCGAGCAGTGCATCGGGGACGTAGTACGAGTCCAGGCCGACCTGGACCAGCTGCACCCCCGCTTTCGTGAAGTACCCGTGGTCGAACCAGTACTCGTCGTGGGCGTTGTACGACCCGTAAAGACCGACGATCTTGACCCGGAAGTGCACCGGCGAGAGCCCATGGCCCCCGCCTGCCGCGGAGGTCGCGCCCGCCGACGGAGTGGCAGTGACGAGAATCTGGTTTCCGACGCGCAGTCCGAGCGCCTTGGCGCTCGAGTTGCTCGCGACGACTTCGAACGCGGACGCCGGGCAACGCCCGTCCGTCACCGGCAAGTGTCGGCATTGATCGGTGCGACTGACGATGTCGCCGGCCAGCTTGGTGTCGTGCCTGGCGTAGGTCACCGCGAGCCGGTCCGAGGCAACCGGCGGGCTGTAGAAATGACGTATGTTCGCGGCCGAAGCGAACATGTCGGCCGTTCTTGCGGCGGGCGTTGTGCGCCCGACGAGGCCGCGACTGAGGATGGGCGTACTGGCGAGAGTCGTCTTGAGCTGGGCGCCTTCGACGGCTCGCTCGTACAGCGGGCCGAATGCGCACGCAGCGATGCCCAGCAGCGAGAGGACGAACAGCGCGACGGCCTGACCGGAGCGGTGCTGCATGGCGGCACCAGTCACGCCGCCACGGCCGATCCGCACGCTCGCCCCTCCGGCTCCCGGGTGCCAACCCCTCCGCGACGCTAGTCACTGCTCTCCGGAGGTGGACTACGAACTGATCACGAAACGCACACGGTTCCCGCCCGCATGCGGACACATCATGACTTATCGCGAAGCGCGCTTCCGACGCCGCGCAGCACCGCCAGCGCGCGGCGCACATAGGACGGGCTCGCGCCGACCAACCCGCACGCGGGCGTGGGTACGACCGACTCGGCGAGCTGCTCGTCGGGGAAGCCGAAGGCCCGCCACATCCGGAGTATGCGATCGAGCACCGGATCGAGCGAGACCTCGGCATCGACGCCGGGAACTACGCCCAGCCACAGGGACGTCCCGGAATCGACCGCCTC
>DASXRA010000441.1:0-4721 GCA_036506855.1 Jatrophihabitantaceae bacterium | reverse complement strand
GTACATCGCGCGCGGCACCTACATCTTCCCGCCGAGCCAGTCGCTGCGCCTGGTCACCGACACGTTCGCGTACTGCAAGAAGGAGATCCCGAGGTGGAACACCATCTCGATCTCCGGCTACCACATGGCCGAGGCGGGGGCGACGCCCGCGCAGGAGGTCGCGTTCACGCTCGCCGACGGCGTCGCGTACGTCGAGGCGGCCCTGCGCGCTGGACTCGCGGTCGACGACTTCGCACCGAGGCTGGCGTTCTTCTTCGTCTCGCGCACGACGTTCCTGGAGGAGGTCGCCAAGTTCCGAGCCGCTCGGCGCATCTGGGCCCGGATCATGCGCGACCGGTTCGGCGCCGTGAATCCGCGCTCGCAGATGCTGCGCTTCCACACCCAGACGGCGGGCGTGCAGCTCACGGCTCAGCAGCCGGAGGTGAACCTGGTGCGCGTGTCCGTCCAGGCGCTCGCCGCTGTCCTCGGTGGCACGCAGTCGCTGCACACGAACTCCTTCGACGAGGCGATCGCGCTGCCGACCGAGAAGGCCGCCCGCCTCGCCCTGCGAACCCAGCAGGTCATCGCCTACGAGACGGACGTGACGACCACGGTCGACCCGTTCGCCGGCTCGTACGTCGTCGAAGCCATGACCGACGCTGTCGAGTCGTCCGTCGAGGCGCTGATGCGCCAGGTCGACGAGCTCGGCGGCGCGGTCGCCGCGATCGAGGACGGCTTCCAGAAGCGCGAGATCGAGCGCTCGGCATACTCGATCGCCCAGGAGATCGACAACGGGTCGCGCGTCGTCGTCGGCCTGAACCGCTTCGCCCTCGACGAGGAGGACGCGTACGAGCCGCTGCGTCCCAACCCGGCGATCGAGGCCGAGCAGCGATCGCGGCTGGCCAACCTGCGCGCGTCGCGGGATTCGGCCGAGGTCGACAAGGCGCTGGCCGCGCTCCGAGCCGCCGGGTCCAGCACGACGGAGAACGTGCTGTATCCGATGAAGGACGCGCTGCGCGCCCGGGCGACGGTCGGCGAAGTCTGCGACGCACTGCGCGAGATCTGGGGCACCTACCGCCCCCCCGACACGTTCTGAGCCGGCGGCCTCCCTTGCCTCGACGACCGACTCGGACCATTTTCGTGGTACGTTTATGCCATGTCCAGCGGCACCGCTCGGCGCGGTCGGCACTCGCTGAGCGGAACCGGTGACTCGCCGCAGATCAGAGTCCGAGTGCCCGTTCACCTGCGTGACCTCGCCGAAGCTCGCGCCCGGCGCGAGCACACGACCGTGTCCGAGATCGCGCGCGAGGCGCTCGAGCGGGCGCTGCGACCGCAGCGTCGCGAGGAGCGGGTTCAGGTCGAGCTGCACCGCGTCATGCTGGGCAAGCTGATCACCGATGTCGACAGAATGCGGAAGATTGCGCACAGCAATCTTGCGAAGTCGCGGTCGGTCGTGCGCGGCGACCAGGCTCGAGGGTGGCTCGACGAATGGGATGCGCTTGTCGACGGACCGCCCGAGCGACTGGTCGAGGTCTTCCTCGGCGACGACGAGCACAGCATCGCCTTGCGGCAGGTGAGCCCGTTTGCCGGCGCACTGAGCGACGAGGAGCGCCTGACCGCGATCCGGCGTGCGGGCGGCCATGCTGCGCGCTGAACTGGAGCACACCATCCGCGCGGCAACCGAGATCGTGGGCCAGGACTCCATCATCGTCATCGGCAGCCAGTCAATCCTCGGCAGCTACTCCGAGGACGACCTGCCGGCGCAAGCCACCCAGTCGATCGAAGTGGACATGGCGCCGCTGAACGACGACGACCGCGCGACGCTCGCGACGATGCTCGACGGCGCGGTCGGTGAGTGGTCACAGTTCCATGCCGCCTACGGGTACTACGTCCAAGGCGTCGGCCGGGAGACCGCCGTGCTTCCAGCCGGATGGGAGGACCGCCTCGTGCCGCTGCGCGGGCCGAACACCGGCGGGCGTACCGGGCTCTGGCTGGATCCGCACGACTTGTGTCTGGCCAAGCTGGTGGCGCACCGCGAGAAGGATCTGGTCTTCGTCGCCTCGCTCATCGAGGCCGGCCTGATCGATCCGGCCGTTCTGGCTGCGCGGGTCGACGACATGCACACCGCCGATCCGCGTAGCCGCGCCACGATCAGGCAGTACCTCACAGCCCGCCTTGGAGACGGCTAACGCCGATCGCGGATACGCTCTGCCAGGTGCACATCGACTTCACCTCGTCCCGCCGCGCCAGCCTGGGCGTCGAGTGGGAGCTCGAGCTCGTCGATCTCGAGACGCGCCAGCTCGCCAGCGCGTCCGACGACGTCCTGGCCGCGATCTCGCCGGGCGGCGAGCATCCCAAGGCCAAGCACGAACTGCTCCAGTCGTGCGTCGAGGTGATCACCGGAATCTGCCAGACGGTCGCGCAGGCCCGCGAAGACCTCGCCCACACCGTCGCCGAGGTGACCAAGGCCGCCGACGAGCGCAACTTGGGCGTGATGTGCTCGGGCACCCACCCGATCACCGACTGGGCAACCCAGCGGATCACCGACAACGCCCGTTATGCAATGCTCGTCGAGCGCAACCAGTGGATGGCGCGGCAGCTGCAGATCTTCGGCGTGCACGTGCACGTCGGCGTGCGCGCTCCGGACAAGGCGATGCCGATCGTCAACGGGCTGCTCAGCTACCTGCCGCATTTCCTGGCCTTGTCGGCGTCGAGCCCGTACTGGATCGGCTCGGACACCGGCCTCGCGTCCTACCGCAGCAAGGTCTTCGAAGCCCTGCCGACGGCCGGCCTGCCGTACCAGCTGTCCGGATGGCCCGCCTTCGAGAAGTACATGGAGGCGCTGATCTCCTCGCACGCGATCGAGTCGGTGCGCGAGGTGTGGTGGGACATCCGCCCGCACCCGGGGTTCGGCACCGTCGAGCTGCGCATCTGCGACGGCCTGCCGACGCTGGATGAGATCGTGTGCGTCGCGGCGTTGGCACAGTGCCTGGTCGAACGCTTCGACCGCCAGCTCGACCACGGCTACACGCTGCCCGAGCCGCGGCCGTGGCTGGTTCGCGAGAACAAGTGGCGCGCTGCCCGATACGGCCTGGACGCCGAGATCGTGATCGACAACACGGGCAGCCTGCAGCCGGTCACCGAGGCGATCATCGACCTGGTCGACGATCTGCTCCCCATCGCGCGGCGCCTGGACTGCGAGCGTGAACTCGAGTCCATCCCGCGGCTGATCCAGCGCGGCGCGAGCTACCAGCGTCAACGAGCCGTGGCCGCGGCCAACAACGGCGACCTCGCGGCCGTCGTCGATTCGCTGATTGCCGAGATGCGCGACGGTCTGGCCCTGTGAGGATCCTCGACGACTGGCTCGCCGCGCACGAGGCCGAACTGATCGCGGTCCGCCGTGACCTGCACGCGCATCCGGAGCTGGCCTTCGCCGAGAAGCGCACGTCCGACCTGATCGCCGAGCGGCTGCGGATGCTCGGACTGGCGCCGACCGTACTGCCCGGCGGCACCGGCGTGATATGCGACATCGGCGAGGGGGAGCGGGTTGTCGCGCTGCGTGCCGACATCGACGCGCTGCCGCTGCCTGATCTGAAGGACGTCTCGTACCGCTCGCGCACGCCCGGCGCATGTCACGCCTGCGGGCACGACGCGCACACAGCGATCCTGCTGGGAGTGGCCGCCGTCCTCGCGGCGATGGACCTGCCCGGGCGGGTCCGACTGATCTTCCAGCCGGCCGAGGAGGCGATCCCGGGCGGCGCCGTGGGCACCATCGCCGCAGGAGCGATGGCCGGCGTCGTCTCGATCTATGCGCTGCATTGCGACCCGCGCGTCGACGTCGGTTTCGTCGGCGTGCGCAGCGGGCCGATCACCGCGGCGTGCGACCGTCTCGACGTCCACCTGTCCGGCACCGGCGGCCATACGGGACGTCCGCACCTGACCGCCGACGTCGTGTACGCGCTGGGCCGGCTGATCACCGACCTGCCCGGCTTGCTGAGTCGCCGCGTCGATCCACGGGCCGGCCTGTCGCTGGTGTGGGGTGCCGTCGACGCCGGCAATGCGGCCAACGCGATCCCGGCGTCCGGGTCGGCACGGGGAACGTTGCGGATGCTCGATCACGATGCGTGGGACGCCGCCGAGTCGCTCGTCCAGGAGCTGGTGGCCCAGATCGTGGCCCCGACTGGAGCGCACGCCGAGATCAATTACGAGCGGGGTGTGCCGCCGGTCGTGAACGATCTCGCCTGCGTCGAGGTGCAGCGCGCAGCGCTGCTCGCCGCCCTGGGACCGCCGGCCCTCGTCGACACCCGGCAGAGCATGGGCGGCGAGGACTTCGCGTGGTACCTCGATCACGCGCCCGGCGCGCTGGCCCGGCTCGGCGTGCGGCGTCCCGGATCGACGGTGCCGCTCGACCTGCACCAGTCGCGGTTCGACATCGACGAGTCCGCGCTGGCCATCGGCGTCCGGTTCATGGTCCACACGGCGCTGGTCGCTCTCGGTTAGCGGCGGTGGGCCCGCTCAGGCGCCGACCGAGCGGCACGGGCGCGAGCGGAGCTCGGCGACGTACTCGTCCGGTGCGCCCGCTTTGTCGGCGGCCTCGGCGATCAGCCCGAGATAGCGGGCAGACGGCAGGCCGCCCTCGTAGGCGTTGAGCACGTAGACGGCGGCGAGCAGCTCGCCGTCCAGGGTCGACACGCGCACGTGGATCTTGCGGTAGAGGCCGCTTTCGGCCGATTCCCAGCGGT
>DASXRA010000440.1:0-3424 GCA_036506855.1 Jatrophihabitantaceae bacterium | reverse complement strand
AGCTCGGCTTCACCGCGGACGACCTCACCGCGTTCTGGACGATGACCGGCGAGATGCGCGACAAGAAGGGCGTCAGCGCCGCTCAGGCCACGACGAAGATGGACGGGTCGATGCAGAACTCGGCCCTGGTGACCGGCGCGGCCGCGTCCGAGTTCAACTACGACTCGAACCTGACCGGCTACATCTCGTCCTACACGAGCGGCAAGGTAGCGGCCGCCCCGCTGCCGAGCGACAACCCCGGCGCGAACCAGTCCGGGATGGCGGCGCTGCCGCCGGTGTTCTTCGCGGTGTCCAAGCAGTCCAAGCACAAGGACGACGCGGTCAAGTTGATGGACTTCCTGATCAATGACCCCGCGGCCGGCAAGGTGCTCGGCGCGACCCGCGGCCTGCCGGCGAACCTGGACGTCCGCTCGCAGGTGTGCGCCTCGGCCGACCCTGGGAACAAGGCCGTATGCGACTACGAGACTGCCGTGAAGGCCAAGATCGGTCCGTCGTCCGGGTGGCTATGGCCGAGCGGCTCGTCGGCGATCAAGACCGACTTCCAGAAGGTCTATGACGACGTCATCTTCGGCAAGAAGAGCCCGGCGGCTGCCGCGGCGCAGGTCGTCAGCGACGCCCAGCAATCCCTGAAGTCCTGAAGTCGGCCGGCCGCTCGCGAGTTGTTCTACCTTCGGCGCCGGATAGCGCGCCGAAGGTAGGACGACTCGGTAAGGAAGGCGGGCGATGAGCAGCCAGGTGATGACCCGGCCGGCACCTGACCGGCTGTCGGCCGGACGCCCGCGCAAGGCCCGCCGCAAGCGCGAGCGCGCGGGCTACCTGTTCCTGTCGCCGTGGATCATCGGCGCGACCCTGTTCACGATCGGGCCGATGGCGGCCTCTCTGTACCTGTCGTTCACGAACTACGACCTGTTCACCACGCCGAAGTGGATCGGCCTGCAGAACTACGTCCGGATGTTCACCGACGACAACCACTACTGGAACGCCGTGACCGTGACGGTGAAGTACGTGGCGATCTCGGTTCCGCTGCAGCTGTCCCTGGCGCTCGCGGTCGCGCTGTTGCTGAACCGGCCGCGTCGCGGTGCGGGCTTCTACCGGTCGGCGTTCTACGCGCCGTCGCTGCTCGGGGCGAGCGTCAGCGTCGCGCTCGTGTGGCGGGCGATGTTCGGCTCCGGCGGTTCGGTCGACCGGGTCTTGCGCGTATTCGGCATCCACACCGGTAGCTGGGTCGACCAGCCGCAGTACGCGTTGTTGACCCTGGTCGCGCTGTCGGCATGGCAGTTCGGTGCGCCGATGGTGATCTTCCTGGCCGGCCTGAAGCAGATCCCGCAGGATCTTTACGAAGCCGCCGCGATCGACGGTGCCGGCCCGGTTCGCCGATTCCGCTCGGTGACCCTGCCGATGCTGTCGCCGGTGCTGCTGTTCAACCTGGTGCTCGGCATCATCCATGCCTTCCAGGCGTTCACCAGCGCATTCGTCGTCAGCAGCGGCCGCGGCGGTCCGAGCGACTCGACGCTGTTCTACACGCTGTACCTGTACCAACGCGGATTCAACGACTTCCGGATGGGCTATGCGTCCGCGATGGCGTGGGTACTGCTCGTCGTGATCGCGGTGATCACGTCGGTGCTGTTCCGCACGGCCCGCAGTTGGGTCTTCTACGCGGGCGAGGAGAAGTGATGAGCGCGCAGGCAGTGGTCGCGCGTGTGCCGCGGCGCACGCGCACGGCAGCCGCCAGAGGCCGGTCCGTGCTCTGGCACGTGTGGGTGATCGCCGTCGTCCTGGTGCTGCTCTACCCGATCGCCTGGCTGATCTTCACGTCGTTCAAGCCGGCCGACGAGATCCTGTCGAGCCTGGCGCTGTTGCCCAAGCACGGCACAGGCGACAACTACCAGCAGGTGTTCCAGGGCATCGCCGGTTACAGCGTCTGGCAGTACCTCGGCAATTCGCTGATCATCTCCGGCGGCGCGGTCGCCGGCAACGTGATCTCGTGCTCGCTGGCGGGTTACGCGTTCGGCCGGCTGCACTTTCGCGGACGCGGCCCGATGTTCGGCTTCATGCTCGCCACGATCATGCTGCCGCAGCACGTCGTGCTCATCCCGCAGTACATCATCTTCCAGAAGATGGGCCTGGTGAACACGTTCTGGCCGCTCATCCTGCCGAAGTTCCTCGCCACGGACGCGTTCTTCGTCTTCTTGATGGTGCAGTTCGTCCGCGCCCTGCCGCGCGAGCTCGACGAGGCGGCGCGGATCGACGGCTGCGGCCCGATCAGCACGTTCCGCTACGTGATCGCTCCGCTGTTGCGCCCGGCGATGATCACCACTGCGATCTTCACGTTCATCTGGACTTGGAACGACTTCTTCACCCAGTTGATCTACCTCAACAGCCCGGCGAAGTTCACCCTGCCGCTTGCGTTGCAGATCTTCGTCGACCAGACGAGCCAGTCCGCGTTCGGGCCGATGTTCGCGATGTCCGTGCTGGCCCTCGTTCCGATCGGCCTGTTCTTCCTTGCATTCCAGCGGTTCCTCGTCGAGGGCGTCGCGACTTCGGGGTTGAAGGGATGAGCGCCGCGACGGACCGGCGGGACGCCCCTGCGTCGCTGCAGCTCTTCGCCGAGGTGCTCCTGGTCGGCGTGCTGGTGTGCGTGGCCTGCCTGCCGCTCGTCACGGTGCTCGCCGCGGGCGGCGCGGGGGCGACGGGCATCCGCGAGCTGATCGAGTCCGACCGGACGCCGCGCGTGCGCCGATTCGCCTCGCTGATGGGCACGGCGCTGCGCGATCCCGTCGGATGGCTGGCCCCGCTGGCGCTCCTGGTGGTCGGCACGCTGGACACCGTGGCCGTACTCGGCGGCGTCCCGGGCGCGACCTTGCTCGGGCCGGTGATCGGACTGGCCGTCGTACTGGGTGTCATCTGCGGCGTGCGGTCCGCTGCTCGGTGGCGTCCCGGTATGGCGTGGCGTGATGTAGTCGCGGACGCCGGGCCCGCGGTGCTCCGCGACTGGTCGGGCAGTGTGTTGCTGGCCGGCGCACTGGTCGTCGTGGTGATCGTCGGCCTCCAGGTTCCGGCGTTCGTCGTGATCCTTCCGGGACTGTTGGTCATGGCGGCAGTCGCGATCGAGCATCGGTTGCCGTCGCCGTGAGGTACGGCATCGTGCTCGCGGGCGCGTCCGGATACGGGCGGAGCTACCTGCGCGAGATCGCCTCGCTCGAGGCGTCCGGCATGGTGCGCCTGCTCGGGGTGTGCAACGTGTCGCCGCTCGACGACGAGGGACGCGCGCTGGTCGGCGATCGCCCGGTCGACCCCGACCTGGCGCGCCTGCTCGACCGGACCCGTCCCGACATCGGCATCGTCGCCACCCCGATCCACACACACGTCCCGCTCGCGCGCCAGGTGCTCGACGCCGGCGCGAGCCTGCTGCTGGAGAAGCCGC